>NZ_CBABQS010000119.1:0-8612 GCF_964672035.1 Arcicella sp. | reverse complement strand
TTGTTGTATATTTCTCCCGAAAAATTATTTACACAAGGCTATTTAGACTGGATTAAATCGTTAAATATCAGCCTATTTGCCATTGACGAATCGCACTGTGTGTCTACTTGGGGACATGATTTTAGACCTGAATACACTAAATTGCACGTTTTGAAGGAGGCTTTTCCAAATGTGCCTGTCATTGCCTTAACCGCCACCGCTGACCGTGTTACTCGCAAAGATATTCTCTCGCAGTTGGGAATTCCCGAAGCCCGAACATTCATTTCTTCTTTTGATAGACCCAACCTTTCCCTTTCGGTTTTACCAGGGAGAAATCGAGTAAAAATTATTCAAAATTTTATTCAAGAACATCCCCGACAAGCAGGAATAATTTACTGCTTAAGTCGAAAAAATACCGAAACCGTTGCCGAGGCTTTACAAAAAGTGGGTATTAAAGCCAAATATTATCACGCAGGAATGCCCGCTGCCGACCGCTCGAAAGTTCAAGATGCTTTTATTCGGGATGATGTGCAAGTAATTGTGGCAACGATTGCTTTTGGAATGGGTATTGATAAATCCAATGTTCGTTGGGTAATTCACTATTCGATGCCATCAAATGTGGAAAGTTTTTACCAAGAAATTGGTCGGGCAGGACGTGATGGTGTAAGAGCAGATACGCTCCTTTTTTATACCTACCAAGACGTGATGGTTAGAAAAGACATGATTGCAAACTCTGAATTACCAGCAGAAATGAAGGAAGTTCAGAACGCAAAACTCGACCGAATGAAGCAATATGCCGAAGCTGAAATTTGCCGAAGACGTATTTTATTGAGCTATTTTAATGAAGAAGTAACCAAAGATTGTGGTAATTGTGATGTTTGCAAAAACCCTCCTATGCGGTTTGATGCCACATTATTGGCTCAAAAAGCACTGTCTGCCGTGGCTCGTACCAACGAAAAAATAGCCATGACGATGTTGATTGATATTTTGAGAGGTTCGAACAATAAACGATTGATTGATAACCGTTACCACGAAATAAAAACCTTCGGAGCTGGTAAAGAGCTGAAGGCCGATGAATGGGCCGAATATCTCCAACAAATGCTCAATTCGGGTGTGATGGATATTGCGTATGACGAAGGACATGCTTATCGGCTCAACAATGCTTCGTGGGCCGTTTTGAAGGAAGGTCGTAAAGTAAATTTGACGAGATATAAACCTTTTGAGGAACGTCAAGCCGAACGAGAAGCAGTTGCACCAAAAGAGAAGACCAAGAAAGAAGTCATTAAAGATGCGCTTTTTGAAAAATTACGTGAACTTAGGAAACGTTTGGCAGATGATAAAAATATTCCACCGTTTGTCATATTCTCAGATTCAACGTTATCGGATATGTCACAACAAAAACCGATTACTCAAGAAGCCATGCTGAATGTGTCGGGAGTTGGGCAGCAAAAATATCAGCAATACGGAGAGATTTTTATGCATGAAATTAGAACATTTTTGAAATCTGTTGCTAAAAATTAAACATTCATTTAGGTTATTTTACGGATTTGGAAGAATGAAGTGATATAAATGTTATTGATAAATTTTTGCGTAAATTATTTGTTTCTACCTAAGAAATTGTATTTTTACGTATAGTCTTATCAATTCATTTAATCCACAAATTAATCACAAAAAAATGAACATTGTAAAACAAATCCCTACTTACTTATTAGGTGCTTTATTCATCTTTGGCGGTGCAAGTTATTTATTCAAATTTGTTCCTGAACAACCCATGACAGGCGATGCCGAAACCTTCATGAAACTTTTTGGCAGCACTGGCTACATGACTGTTGTTAAAATATGTGAATTGCTATTCGGAATAGTAGTTTTAATTCCCAAAACACGTGCTTTAGGTTTGATTTTAATAGCTCCAATTGTAGTTAATATTCTTATATTTGAATTGCACATTGCCAAAGCTCCTGGCATTGGCGTTGCGTTGGTAGTTGTTACTGCGCTGGCGATATATTTTAACAAGGAAAAATATTCGAGTATTCTTTCGTAAAAATAGAACACTGATTAACCCGCAATGGAATTGCGATTAATCAGTGTTTCATAAAATATCTACTATTTCAACGAGTTACCGTATCCAACCACTAAAACTGACAAGATAATCGTTAAAATTCCGGCAATAATAGTTGTTAATGTTTTCTTTGAAACACCTTTCCATTCTTTCAAAACCAAGCCCCACGAGTTAGCTACCAAGATGATAAACGCCATGTGTAAAATCCATGAACTTGGTCCATTGCCTAAACGACTTTCGCCCATTCCGTAGAAGAAAAATTGTAAAAACCAGGTTGTACCCGCAATGGCGGAGAAAAGGTAGTTTTTCAATAATGGCGTTTTTTCGTTTGAATAATCTCCAAATGATTTATTCTTGAAATTTAGATACATACACCAAATCAGGTTGGTCGTCAGTCCGCCCCAAAGAATCACCACGTAAACCACATTATTTCTAAACAAAAACTCTCCCTGACCTACATTCTGATTAACCCATTGCTCATTCGCTACATGAGCCATTGATGAACTAGCCTCAATGCCAAAGCTAAAACAAGCACTCAAAACACCCGAAATGATGGCAAAAACTAAGCCTTTTGAAATGTCAAATTCTGCATTATCGGCAGTTTCTCCGTTGAGGTCTTTGTCTTTCATGCCACCCGCTTTTCCACAAATCACGATGCCCGCCACACAAATTGCCAAGCCCAATAATACCATTTGTCCCCACGAAGTAGTCATTAAATCGTGAATAGTATCTTTACCTGCCGTTGGATTGAAATTATAATAAATCGAAGGGATCAAAGAGCCAAAAACCGAGCAAAGTCCCAAAATAATTGAACTACCCAAAGAAACACCCAAATATCGAACGCCCAAACCGTAAGTCAAACCGCCAATTCCCCACAATAGACCCATCAAATAGGTCCAAAATAAAACAGTTCCTTCAGTGCTTGAAATGATAGAAGCGAAATCTGGAATAGTCAAATAAGCGGCAATTGGCGGAACGATTAACCACGAGAAAACCCCTCCAGTAATCCAATAACTTTCCCACGACCAACCTCTTACTTTTTTGTAAGGAATATAAAAACTACCCGATGCAAAACCACCGATAAAGTGAAAAAGAACGCCAAAAATTGCTCCCATTGTGTCTGCTAAATATGGTTAAGTAATGAAAAAGTATAATATTACAAACCTAACTAATATTTCGGTAGCGATACACCTGTACTTACCTGTATGCACTACTCCACCAATGCAACCCCACCCCCTGAATAACTCCTATACTCCCCACGGTACATCGCATCCGCTGACACAGGTCCCATTTGGAATTTGCCTTTTGAAACAGCTCTTACTAAATAATAGAACGTTTGTGGTTTGTTGGAAATATTGGTGAAGAAGTTAATTCTGTCGTCTCTAATATCAAAATGTTCGGGCGTGGTTTGGTCTTTTACCCACACTAAATCACGGTCTGCCGTTAGCCTTGGATTTTCAATTTCTACGCCTGCGGGTAGCATATCCGTAACTACCACGTTATCAACTGCTAATCCGTTGGTACTTTGGAGCGTAATTTTTACCACAATCAACTGATTTTGTTTGAATTTAGCTCCTCCCAAAGGTTGCCCCGAACGAGTATAAAATTGCTTTCTTACCTTCAAAACATTATCAATTTGCTCGTATTTGCCCGTCGCACTTAAACCTTCGGCTTGGGCAAAATAGTACAGAATCCCCTTTCCTTGCGTGCGAATAACCAACTGATTTCCGATATTTTTAATCAATAAATCATTTGCCGTAAAATTACCCATCACTTTATTATTACTTGAAATTGAAGCCTTTACAGTGCTTTCATTGGCTTTCTTCGCTAATTTACCCAATGCCAAAAATGCAAAGGCTTGTTCTTGGGTGGTGAGATACGGTTCGGTTTTCAAATTTTGCGATAATTGTCTCGCCAAGGTCGGAATTTGTAAATTATTGGGGTCGGTATCAATCAAGGTATTTAATACCAAAGCCTGATTTCTAATCGGCGAACTGAAACTTCCGCCCGTTTGCTTTTGGGTAATTTCTAAACCGTAATTTTTCGGTAAAATGGCATTGTAACTTTTCACTTCGCCAATCAAACTGTACGCAGCCGCCAAGAGATATTTTGAGTCGGTGGTGAGTAAATCCATATTAGATTTGTAATAATTCATCACCGAACGATTGGGTTTGCCTGCCATCGCCAAAACGTACAAACTATAAATGGTTTCACGAGCCGCAATGACTTTGGTTTCGTAAGTTCCTGTTTCTAAGAAATAATACTCTTTGTCGGTCATTTTAGAATTTGAAGCCACCGTCAGATATTCAATTAATTTGCCCAAAGTTGGGCTATTTACCTGATAATCATTCTTTTGAGATTCTAATAAGAAATGTGTAGCGTAGGCAGAACCCCACCAAGATTCTCGGTCGCCACCTTGCCAGTATGATAATCCACCGCTTGGCAATTGCATCGTTTCGAGTTTATGAATGGCGGCTTCTACATTTGTTCGAGGATTTAGCTGGCTTTCTCCCGCTTTCATGTACGGTTTTTTACCCGACTGAATTTGTTTGACAAACTCAGAAAAATACAATTGTGGAAAAGCCGTTGAAGTCGTTTGTTCTACACAACCATAAGGGTAATTTAGGAGATTTTGGAACTTGTCCATAAACTGCACCATTGGCGATTTACTCACCGTCATTTCGGTTTTCAATGAACTCGGAATGTAGTCATTTACCAAATTTACGTTGCCAACCGAACCACCATTTACCACGCCAGCCACCGAAGTTTTCAGTAAAGAAGTCGTTGGGCGAATCGTTAATTCTATCTTTTCGGTAAATTTCTCTTTCAATCCATTTACCACCACATTTACCGTTGCATTGCCAATACTTGGAGCGGCTTTCACGGCAAAATAGGCTCTTCCTTCTTTTTCGGCAGGAATTACTAAGGTCTGCGTTTTATTACCAACAACCGACAAACCGCCTGATAATGAAACCGTTGCGGTAACATTAGCGTTTTGTTTGGTGGTATTGGTAATATTGACAGGCACTTGAATTTCATCATTTGGCGAAGCAAATCTTGGCAAAGCCGTAGAAATTACCAAAGGGTCAGCGACTTTCATATTTTTGGTTGCCGAACCAAATGCTTCATCTTTATAAGCCACCGCCATGATGCGTAAATCGCCCGAAAATTGTGGAATATCAAACTCAAAAGTTGCCTCCCCTCCTACGCCAGTTTTCACAATTCCCGACCAAATTGCCACTAAATTTACCCGTCCGTTATTCAAGGGATTCACTCGTTTTTGCATATCATAACCATCACCACCAATTGACGAACTTCCCGAAATTGATAATTCTGGAAATAAAAACGGATACAAATCGTAGCTATCAACTTCTAAAGCCTGTTTTTGGTAAAAGTGGACGTAAGGGTCAGGCGTTTTGAAGTTTTTGAGTTGTAAAATTCCTTCATCAACTACTGCAATCGTCAATTCGGTACTGCCTTTGGTTTTAATGGTTACTCGTTGTTTGGTTTTTGAACGAGATTTTTCAACCGCTACAATTTCGATAGGCAATTGATTATCAAGGTCTTCTACCATAATAGGTGCGTATCCGTGGGCAACCGTAAGCGGCATATTTGAACCATCCATCGGACGAATCAAAGTCGCTGAAACATACACATTTGGCAAATGTTCTTTCCCAATTTTGAAACTCAATTCTGCCGATTTTTTATCCGTTTCAATCACGAAATTTTCCAAAACGTGATTTCTTTCAATCGTTACAATCAATTTTCCTTGAAATGGCGTTTTGAAAAGTACCGTTGCTTTATCACCGACTTTGTATTTTTCTTTGTCAAACGACATTTCCACTTTTCCTTCGTTATTGACTTCAAATGAACTATTTTCGGTTGAACCATAGCCGTAAGCGTAGAAACCTTGAGCCGTCCAAGATTTTGCTCCTTCGCTATGAACTCGAATTTCGTACTCGCCCGAAACAGGCGGTGCGTAAGAAACCATTGCCTTTCCTCCGTCAAAATTCATCGTGCGAGAATACACAACTTTGGTTTGTTTTTTAGAAGAATATTTTAACGTATTATCGGCATTTTTCTCGATAACTGTTTGATAATCAAAGCGAACAATTTCCACTCGACCTTTAGCCGAAACTGGTTTTCCGTCTTTATTTAAAGAAACCAACGGAATTTGCGTGGGCACATTCGTTCCGATATACGTATCTGGCATTCCGATTCCGTAGAAAACAGACTGCGTAAAAATGTCTAATTTACTCAAACGATTCACCGGGCGACCCGTTTCGTCAAAAACCGTTACATACGTTTTTGCTTCCAAAACGCCCATATTTGCGTATGTCGCAGGGATTTGAAAACCTTCCGAAGCCAAGCCATTTTCGTTGGTAACGCCCTCACGAGCAACCATTTCAAAATTGGTATTATCCTGAATATCAAAAATAAAACCTTTGTATTCTTTCGGTTCAAAAAGTTTACGATTCAAATTCAATTCCATCTGATAATTTCGATTGGAGGCGGGCGGTCCGAACAAATTGGTAGCCGTTGCATTAATCTGAATCGTCTCGCCATTTCGGTAAAATTCCTTGCCCGATTTTACCTCAACTTTGATACGGTCGGGCATAAATTCTTCGATGGAAATATTCCGAGAAGCCAATAAAACATCATTCGCATTCAGCATTTCCACCACGTACACACCCGTGATAGACGCACGGTCGGTTGGCACGGAAATTTCAACTGCACCTTGTGCATTGGTCGTTTTTTTGAAGGTTTGAAACTCCTTGCCGTTTGGCAAAAGCAGGCGAATTTTTACGGGAATTTCACCCACCGATTCCCAGTTATTTTTACGAATAATGGTATTAAAATGCAAGGTTTCCCCTGGACGATAAATATCTCTGTCGCCGTAGATAAATGCCTCAAAACCAGACGAATTATCCCGTTTCCCTTCCACATCAAAACGAGAAGTTTCCACTTGTGAACCCTCTAAGAAAAGGTAATTAAAATCATCTTCGGTATGAGCCGTAATCATGGCGGGGCGGAATTTTGAAGCCTTAAATTCCTTGAAAATCGCCATGCCTTTTCCATCGGTTTTTGCGGTTTGAATGGTTTGATTATTCGACGAAATCAAACTTACTTCCACGCCACCCATCGGCTCGGCGGTTTTAATAGAATTCGCAAATACAACTACCTCATTTTCAGACGTTTTCATAATCAAACCAATATCCGAAATACTCACTAATTTAGTTGCGTGATTGTAATATTCATCGTTAGAATTAACGCTCACCAAATAAATTCCTTTGATAGAATTTTGTTCGGGTGATGATAAATTTAAGGCTCGAACGCCCTTTGTTTTGGCAAGGTTGGCAGTTTCAACGGTTTTATTGACGATCACATCTGAATATTGACCTGCTTCGTCGGTGTCATAATCGTATATTGTTGAGGTACTATTTCCTGCTTCGTCATAATTGGCATTCTCGTAATTCAAATAACGTCCATTCGTCAAAAAATGCAAAATGTTATTTTCGTAAATCTTGGCAATTCTAACGTTTACTTTTGGCGTATTGACAATGTTGATAGCAACGTTCTTATTTCCTTTCGACGATAAATAAACGGCTTTTTTATTCACAAATCCAATCGAAGCGGGCATTTGTCCGAAATACAGATCTTTTGTATAATCGTCTGATAGTGAAGCACCTAAAATGCCTTTTACTTCTTTATTTATCGTTAAAATATAATTATCCGATTCGTTAAAATCTCCTTTTATGATAAATCCATTTTCGGTAATTTCTGCTTTGGTTTCAAGCGTTGGAATTTGCGGTTTTGCTTTCGGAGTAACGGGAGCTTTCACAATCGGATTCCCCAAAGAATCATATTCATAAACGGGTTCTTCAACGGGTTCGGAGGCTCCATTAATTTCAATTTTATAAATTTTCTCTAAATCTTGAACGCTAATTGTCTGATTGGTAACGACTTTCACAAAGCCTTGATTATTTTCAAAACCGTGTTCTACGTTGGTAATTTCTAAGGTTTTAATATCGGGTAATGAAGCTTCCAAAGTCAATTCTTCGGGTGTTTCAAATTTAGAATTTGGCATGGATAGTCCTTTTTCTAAATTGATTTTCAAAGATTTTCCTTCGTCATCAGAAATACCTTTCAATTTGACTGAAATGGTATTAGAAGCTCCCGTTTGGTTTAAAGAAAAATCATATTTTTTATCGTCAGAATCCGTCACTTTCAAGACTTTCGCCACTTCCTGCGGATTAACGGGATAGTTAAAATTCATTTTCAACACGGCGGCCCCTTGTCCATCTTCACGGGATTTTGTCCAATAGGTTTCTACATTATCCAACTTCAAATAGGGCGTATGAAACGTAATTTTATCAGCATTTAGTCCATATTTTTTCTCAGATTTTGCCGTAACGGATTTGTTAATTGTTGCGGTATATTCAGTAGCAGGTTCAAAACCAACCGCAGGCGAAAACACGAGTTCGTTGGTTGCCGTCCATTTAAATTTGCCTTCCACTTTTGGCGAAATTTCGATGTATGGTTCCGCCTCCCAAGTATTTAGGTCGCCATCACG
>NZ_CBABQS010000118.1:0-8742 GCF_964672035.1 Arcicella sp. | reverse complement strand
TGGTTAAAGAGAGTTTACAAGGTTCAAAAAGATACGCTAAACCTTTTTACGCATGGAAAAAGACTTTACAAATATCTGATTAAGAACAACTTACGAATACCCGATGTGTTTAAAGTATTCAAACTTGTAAAAGTGTCGGTCTAAAAATTTTACGTTTGATAAGGTGGCAGATAACCCTTTAATGAACGAAATTTTTGTCGTACTTTTCGTATTGTTTGGCACTTTGCTAATTTTTCGTTGTACTACTCTTGTCGAACTTTTTGTTTGTCGAACTTTTTGTATTGTTGAAAGATTTATAAAATATTAGTATTGACATGAAGGTTATTTGAGTGTTCTAATTAGCATTTTTATGTCTCAATGGTTTATTTAAAAAGGAATTTTGTGTGTATTCGGTATTGATTGTATTATTTAATGTGGGAAATATATGGATTAATATTTATTTTACCAAAAAATCTTATAATAGAGTAATATTGTGTCTTTCAACCATAAAAAAGAGCGATGTACATTTAATTGTGCATCGCTCTTTTTTATTCTCTGTCTCGGTGGCGTTCTTTTAGTTTTAGTCTTCGGGTTTGCATTTCATCTAATAATAATTGGCTGTTCCATCCTTCGTAGCGGGCTACCTGCTCGAAGGTGAGCCATTTTCCTCCTTCTATGCCGTAGTGTTTTTTGATTTTTCTTAGTCTTCGCTGAGCGGTCTTGATGTCGCAGTCTCGCCAGACTTGGATATGGGAGGAGTTTACTAAGAAGGTAAATTTAAAGTCTCCCTCGGCGGTCTGCTTCTTTGGTTTTTCTGCTTCTTTTTTCTCGGATTCGTAGGCGTTGATAAAATCTTCAAAAAGCGATAATTGAATTTGGCTCATGATGGTCAAAAGGGCTGTATTACTGATGGTTACGGGTACTAAGTTAGATATTTGTAGCATCATTTACAAGTCAACATGACCATCAATATCACCATCAAAATTTGCTTACTCCTGTCATTCTTCCTCTGAGGTTTAGCGAGATGAAGGCAAAAGCAAATTACAGACAGGATTGTTGGTACACACTGGGCCTTAGTGGGAATTACCTTGGATTTACCTTGGAATTGCCTGGGAATTACTACGGATTTAAGCCGGGAGGCATAATCATAAAAATTACTTTGTAAAACTTTAAAACTTTCGCTAAAAATGGCAAGACAAACTGGTATTCTCGGCATTCAAGGAACTGTCGGGGGCTTAACTTTCGGGGCAAATGGGAACATTTCACAGGCCCAAAAACCACGGGCAATTACGGCAGTGCGTACGTTGGAAAACAATTCTGAATTTGGCAATGCGGCATCCGCTGGAAAAACGGCCCGTGATTCATTCCGTCAGGTAGTGGCTAACATTTCTGACAAATTGATGACCTCACGTATGACCAAAAAAATGCGTGAAATTATCGCTACCGATGCGGTGAATGACCGTGGTCAACGTGGGGTAATTGATGCAGAAATTGAATTATTGAACGGCTTTGAATTTAATGAAAAAGCAATTCTTTCAACGATTGCGTTCATGGGCTTTACGCCAACAATTATGCGTGCTTTGGGTACTCACTCAATCGCTGTAGATGCTTTCAATGCAGCTCGTGATGTGTCGGCTCCAACGGGAACAACTCACTTAAAGTTGGTGGGTTCTGCTGCTTCCATTGATTTTGAAGCGAAGGATTCGGACGGGGTAACGGTAACAAGTGCGTTGATTCCTTACACGAATGAGGTGGTGGCCGCACAAAATTTGGCGTTGCCACTTCCTGCGGCCAGTACGCACCCAATTGTGGTCGTGTTTGGGGTAGAATTCTACCAAGAAGTAAACGGCAAACAATACCTTTTGGGTAATGGTGCTTACACAACTTCAAAAGTAGTTGCCGTTGATGGCGGTATCTAAGTTGTTGTTCGTATTTCGATGTTTGATGTTCGATGTTCGGTGTTCGATGTTCGATGCGACCGTCACTCGGTTTGAATAGCTAACATCAGGGTAATTATTCCAAAAAATGGGTGGCTTGTAATATACTCGTCACCCTTTTTTTTTTAGGTTTTTCACAAATAAATATCAATCCAATGATACAATTCAAACAGTTGCCCAAGGTAAGAAGGGACGAAATTAATAAGGTTGTTCGGGCAATCGACCAAGCATTTAAAGCTAACAAATTTGACAGAAAGGAATTAGTTTCAAAGATTCGTCAAAACTTGTTATTCATGTACAATAATGAATTTCCTGTGACTGGCTCTATCTTTTCTGAGGCTTATAAAACTGCCTATAATGCTAATGGGAATGAGGCGTTGAACGATTTTGATTCGCTTGATACCAACGCATTGAGAATCAGAATGAGCGGTTTTGACATGGAGTTAGTTGAACAAGCCTTTAGTATTCAACAGACCGGGGCAAATATTTCAATTGTTGCTCCTCCAACGGTTACCGATTTTCAGATCATTGCTTTGGGCGTAATGGTTCGGGCTGATGGTACTAATGTTGTGCAAGTTGACAGCCAAATAACTCCGTCAATTATTCCTCTTGTTAATCCTTTTGGCAATGCTGGCGTAGGCTCTATCAATGCACTGAGTGGCAACGATACTCTTCAATACGTTTTTCTGATTACCAAAGGTTACAAGCATAATTCGCCCAAAGCTGGCAAGCCGGTGAAGTATTACCCTGATGGTAAAAGTCTGGATGGCATTACCCTGTTACCGATTCTTACCTAATTTATTCACCATCTAAATTTTTAAGATTATGGCATTAAATTCCTTAGAAATCAAGGCTAAGCGAATAGCCTCAAAGCAAAAGCAGATTGCTACAAAGTTGGTTCAAATATCAAGCATAGTAGATAAGCAAACTTTCAAACAAACGCTTTTGACAGGGTATGTTACGTATCTCAATACTCATTCGGATTTGACACCCTATCAAATTGCATTTATGAACAGGAAAATCAATTCGGCCAATGCACTGATCTCAAAGTATAGCGCTGCTATTGACCGATACGAAGCAAAGCGACTTGAATATGCTCAACAATTGGCCGTCTTATTGGGGCCATTTTAACATTACTTATTTTTCACCATTAAATCCTTACAAATCATGAAATCAACTCCAGAGGAAATTAGGGCTAAAAAGATAGCCGCTAAACAGAAACAAATAGCTACTAAGTTGGCTCAGATTGCAAAAACCCAAGAGAGACGAACTGCCAAGCAAACGCTCCAAGCAGGGTATGCTGAAATGTTAAATTCTGATGCAGATTTAAGACCCGCTCAAATTGCAGCGCTCACCAAGAAAAACAATGCTGCTATTGCCATGATATACAAGTACAATGCGACGATTGACCGATACGAAGCACAGCGATTGGTATATGCACAGCAATTAGCCGTGTTGATGGGGCCATTCTAAAATCAATCTTTCCACTAAATGCCCTGTCCTAAACGATTGGGCATTTTTTAACAACAATAAAATGACACGAATTGAAATATTAAATCAGCAACTTGGTTTGTTGAATACTGAGAAATTAACAGCCGTTGGCTCTCGTTTAAGACAAATAAATAAACGCATTGAAGTTATTGAAAATTCACTTATGCGTGAAGAAAATTATCCTGCACCCACTGGCATTGGTGCTAAAGGAGATAAGGGAGACAAAGGAGATAAGGGGGACAAAGGAGATAAGGGGGACAAGGGAGACAAAGGTAACGATGGCTCGTCAATCGCTTTGCCTACGCCTTTCTATCAGTCTATTTTGTATGGTCAATCAAGTGACACAATTAATCCAGTTACTGAGGAGCCTTACATTGAATATCAATCAATTAACATTGAGGATGCCCTTTATCAATGCGGTTGGTCGAATGTCAGTAAAGATGGTACGCCGCTGGCATTAACCCGCACTACTGAGCAAATTAATGCCATTCAAAATCCTCAAAGTGGAATGATTATTTTCAACTCAACGCTTGATACTTTATGTTTTAGAGGGATGTCAGGATGGAGGAAATTAACCTCATCGGCTATGTAAATCAAAAACCCCCAATGTCTCACGATGTTGGGGGTTTTTTATGTCCAATTGAAAGTAGGTTACGTATTGGGTAAAGGTTGATTCCGTTGTTGCCAAACGGATAATAATTTTCGGTATTTTTTTCGTCCTGACTCAATGAATGAGCGGTCGGCTTCCATGATGAACACGGTGTCTTTTTTGGTCTTGGATAAGGCAATGAAGAAAAACCGCTTGGCTCCGATGCTGTCCATGTAAAATGCTGCCTGTCGGTCGTAGCCGTATTCTTGGCAATGCTTGGCAAATTGTTCGATGCTACTGGCGGAAGTGGTTTTGATGTCGTAAACGGTGCGTCTTCGTAGGATAATGTCCAATTTTGATTTGAGGGGTAAACCCGTTACTGGACAGGTCCACAAAATGACTTCTTCTTTACGGCTGAATCTCAGTAACCATTTCAGCCACGGCTCCGCCCAAAATGTTTTGGCTAAAACTTGAACTTTGGCAATGTCCACGTTTTGTGGGAGTCGGTCGATGATTTGGGGTTCTAAAATCAGTTCGTGTACGGCGGTGCCGAAATTGAACGCTCCGAGTGGCAAGGGCTTCACGGGACGATTAAAAATGATGTCCTCAAACAGGCCTAAATCGCTGTTTGAGATTCTGGGTAATGCTCGGTATTCGTCGTTGGTGAGTTTTTTTATCTTGGGCTTTTTCATGTATTCTGAAATTCTTTTAAATTTTCTTCCACTTCTACTCTTAATTGCTGCCAATTTTCCTTCACATCATTACCTGTAAATTCCATTCCCCAATTCACTAAATCTCGGTCGGTGGCTTCTGGGAAGTCTTGTAAAAGTTCCTGCCAATGTTCGTATAATGCTTTTTTCATAACATTGAATTTAAAACGTTGATAATTGATTCTTTTTTGTTTCTGTAAGTAATTGATTCTAAAGTCGCTACGTGCGTTAGCTTGATCAATATCTCGTCTAATTCACGTAACATTACCACTCTATCATTGAACAATCTTTGCTTTTCTGTGGTAAGTTGCCCAAACTGTTCAGGCGTTATCGTACTGAAAAGATTCGTGTAAAGTTTACCTACAATCTCTTTTCCTCTGGCTTCAAGATTGTAGGCGAGTTCTTGTGTGTCGATGGCGGTCATAGGCGTAAATCGTAGCCAACGCACAATTCTTGTAGCTGCTTGGTTATCATTGCTTTGTTATTCATTATCGTATTATAATTACGCTTACTTGGGTGTATCATGAAGATAATATTTTCGTGTTCGCTACTGCAAAATGCCCCAAATTCTTTGAGCGCATTTTCTGCTACTTTTCCCAACACAAGAATTCTTTTTGAAGTCAGTATTTTCTCTTGCAATACACTTTCGTAGTGTTCACGCATCACTGCCATACTTGGCTTTAAATGGCCCTTGTCTCCGTGGCCTGGGAATACGCTACTCATCGCCTCAAATTCAAATAAATCTTGCGCCTGTTCTTTTGTAACCCCTGCCCATGACAACATATCATAAAGCAAAGTGGTATCATAAGGAAGGGTTTGCGTGACCGCTGGCGGTGCCTGTCCAATAATTAATATTTTCATTTTTTGAATGTTGTTTTTGAGGCCTCCCTGATGGTTGGCGAATGTCCTAATTCTTTTTTTGTCTTGATAAAAGATCGTTCCCAAAGTCTATCTGCAACCTTCTCTTTCATAAACTCAATGGAAGCATGAGCTAAATGTAAAATACCGTTGAATCCTACTTTTGCATAATATTTTGTTGGCAATTTTACCGCAAATGACAGCATTGGATGCGGTGATTGTCTGGTTTTTACATGACTATCTTTTCCAAAATATTGTACCCACGAAATATTTTTGTCAATTTTAATTCTCAATCCGTCGTACATATTGGATACACTTTCAATATACATTCCATTCTTTAACGCCCAATCCATTACAAATTCAATGTCTTTATCTGGAAAAATTACGGATAATATCAAAGTGTTTTCTGAAATTGTTAAAGTCTCTGGACTTACTGTAAAATGCCAACCAATAGCATCTGGGTTTTTCGCCAAAGCGGATGCGAATACACAGCCAATTTTTCCACTTCTAATCCATTGTAATTGCTCCTCAATAATCTTTTCCTGCTTCGTCATAGCCGTAAATCGTAGATGGTAATGGATTTGTTATCTACAACTTTTTGAGCTTCCTTACAGTCAGAAAAACCGCTGTATTCGTGGACTGAATGAATGCCTTTTGCTCTGTCTCCTGCTTCTGTTACTGACTGCCCAAAAACCTTGTTATTGGTATGGTCAATGATGATTTTGATGAGTTTCATGTGAGTAGATTTGAGTAGAAAAGTGAGGGGCGAACCCCTCACGGTTAAACTTATACGTTAGGATTAATTTAGCAATGGCTGAGCTTCTAAAACGGGCAAACAAGCGACTGGATAGCTGTTAGAACAAAGTCCAATTTCGGCCGTTTGCGTGATGGTGTCACGGCTAAAAATCTGGATGTCTTCGCATAGCTGGCGGTATTCCGCAACGCTTTCAGGCGTGGCAATCTCAAACTCAAACGTGGCCACTGAATATTTGCCTTTGTCGTTTTTCTTGGCTTCGCTCGAAATGGTTAACACGGTGTCGGTTAATTCCATGTTACGAGTTATGCCATTTTCAACTACATCCTCGTAGAAAAGTGATTCTACTAACTTTAACAAACCACGGGCGGATGAATTGTTGAACATGATGTAACTCACGGCTTTAGTTTCATCAATGAAAAAAACTTCGCACCATTGTTCCGTTTTGATTTCTTTGGTAATGTCGTCTTTTCTGGCAAAAAGAGCATCTTGCATAAATCTAAAGGCAATTGGCTGAATGGTTAATTTCTTGCCCATGGGCTTAACGCCTCCGATGTTAAAATCACCCGTGCGTCCATCGAAACGGTAATTTTTGGGTGAACCTGGCAAATACTTGTATTTGCTGGTGATTTCTCCGTGTTCGTCGATAACTTGGTACAACTTTACTAAATCGTTACTGTTTGCGGTTGTTGCTGTCTTGGACATGGTACGTGTTTGTTTTGTGCCTAACGCCTTGATTATGTAGGCGTTAGGCGGTTGTTAAATATGAAAAAAATAATTAAAATGCTGCTTAAATGTTGCGGAATACAAAACCGTTATCGTAGTGATAATCCGACATGAATAAATCACGGCTGAACTTCTCATAATCAAAATAGTTGGCGACGGTGGCGGGAACATTGGAGAGATAGCCACAATTCTCGACTAATTCATACGTAAAATCTTCTTCTGAATCATACGCTCCTTGAAATGATTCCTCAAAAGTTGAAATATCATCATTGCCAAAAACTGAAATAAACGTTTCGTAGGCTGCTAATTTATCCTCTTCAAAATCAGCGGTATTGGCTTGGAACTCAAAGAAATCATCCGAAATAGAACTTTCAGAAATGTATCTATCATTGATTCCTTCGTAGTCTTGAAACATGAACTCTGGATCTTCTTCGTCGGCGTGCAAGTCCGCACACGCTTGTAAAAATTCGTCTTTATCAGCATATTCGGAAGGGTCTAACCATTGGCCGAAAAGGGAACCTTCGTTATATTTTTTGTAGGTGCCGACGTAAATGGATGGGGTTGTTTTTGTAGTCGTTGACATGGTACGTGATTGGTTGAAAAGTGAGAAATTGATAATTTATGAATAACGCCTAACGAATGTATAGGCAAGATTGAGTAAATGACAGTTGATAGAATCAGAGGTAACACCCTTGTAAAAAACCTCAATTGCTTCGTTAATAAGTGTTTGTTTTTTCATGTCTGAATCGGCAACCATTGACTCCCAAAGGTTGAAAATTTGGTATTTTGATACTTCCATTAGATTACTTGTTTATTGCACAAAGCTTTAAATTGAGCCTGTGAGATGGGAGAAAAACCATTAAATTTTGAACCGTAATTTTTCATTACGTCTTTTGAGAAACCACGAGTACAGGAAGAATAGGAGAAGTAAACGATAATATATTTATCGTCTGTAATGCGGACTGCATCAATGCGAGTGGTAAGGTTAGTAACCTGACTAATCTTTGCTAAATAGATTGGTTTAACTGCTTCCGTTGTCATTATCGTTTCTGTTTCCGATGTTCCTTGATTACCTTACAAAGATAGCTAACAAAACCCGATATATCAAACAAAAACATAGATAAATCTAACATAAAACGTAATATAGAATGATTATAAACAACAAAAACCAATAAATAGCAAACAAAAACAATAGGAAAAGCAAACAAAAACCTATATATTTGTATATAATAAAAACTTAAAAAAGCACATGAAAACGGCCGTAATAGGAAGTAGAACATTTGACAACTACGAACAATTAAAAACAATACTTGATAACCTGGGCGACAAACCCACTGAAATAATAAGTGGGGGCGCAAATGGTGCGGATACACTGGCCGAACGCTACGCCCAAGAAAACAACCTACCGCTAACAATCCACCTTGCAAACTGGCAAGCATACGGCAAAGCGGCGGGACCAATACGCAACAAGCAACTTATTGAAGACTGTGATCAAGTGGTGGCCATGTGGGATGGGCAAAGCAAAGGAACTCAACACAGTATTAAAATCGCCCAAAAACTGAACCGACCGACAAAATTAGTGATCTACGCCCAAAGCCAGCAAACAAGCCTCTGGGGATGAAACCCCAAAACACCCGCCTACGATGCCCCAAAAACTGACACACGGAAACCAAAACCGTACAGGGCAACCAAACTCCC
>NZ_CBABQS010000117.1:0-9611 GCF_964672035.1 Arcicella sp. | reverse complement strand
TGACATCAATGCGTATTTGGGCTATATTAGATTTTTTATCGTTTAACTTTTCAAATATACAATACCAATTTTTAATTTTTCAGCTCTTGTTAAAATATTTTTTATTTTACACTTTTTTATGCTAATATCACATAATATTTACTTTCTATATGGGGTGATATATTTTTATAAAATTATTTATATAGCTATATAAATAATTTTATCATTCACAATTTATTAATTAAGAAAATGGCAAAATTTACCAAAGAGGAAAAAATTAAGATGCTCGAAAATAAGTTAAAGGACTTAAAAGCATCGACTATGAAAGAACAAAGAAAAATTCGAGCTAAAAAACTCATTGAAATTGGAGCATTCTTTTCTTCTATTTTGGACGTGGATTCTATGCACGAAATTATCCGTAATGATGCCGAAGGAAAATTTAAAAAATATATCTCCGATTATTATCCACTCAAAGACAAACTCACCAAACCAATATAAGGATTTTCAAGGAGATTTTTGAAATAGGAGCTTCCTTATTTCTCCTATTTCTTTCCCTTTTCCCTTCATTAATTTTTATTAAAACTCAGGGGGGAAATAATCGTTTCGCTTGCTTTAATTTAAAAACACCTTTCTTTTTGTGGGTGTTTTTTCGCTGATGAAAAGTGTTTTTTAGGAACTTTCACCCACGATAAAACTTATAGCTTATTAAATCATGGTGGAGTTATCGTAATACAAAAACTAATTCAACGATAGATTTGGGGTTTAATTAGAAATAGATTAGAGGTTGCGGACTGACTAATAAAAGGTGGTTTTTAGAGATGTTTATTATCATAATAAGCATTATATTTGTTATATGAATAACATTCATAATCTTCATAAAATGCTTCATAGTGCTATTGAAGCATTTTGGACGGTTTTTATTTTATCCCATACTATCTATGAGACTCATTCATAAAATTTGTCCTGTCTGTCAGACCACCTTTGTAGCAAAACGCAGAAATCAGCTTTATTGTACGCCTGAATGTCGGGAGGATGTAAACAATGACAAACTTAAAGCCAAGTATCACAACATTAAAAACTTAGAAAAGGATAAAGCAATCAATGACCAATACAAAGCTAAATTTTTAGAGGCCATTAGAATTGTGATGGTGGACTATGACGAAAATGGCAAAAATAATGTGATTACTTTTGAGGGTAAAAAGTTTAGAAAAGAACCTACTTCTCTTCAATTTATGTCACAACTTGGTTTAGCGTTTAAAGAAGCAGCAGTCAGAGAGGGCAGGAGAGTTGCCATGTATATACCCCAAGAAAGCGCCATTTGTTTACTCCCTAAATACATCACCTATTCTCCCAACGAGGAAGTTACGTATCGGTTAATTAAAAAAAAGAAGGTTATAGCATCTTAAAATAACTTAAATTATTTCTGCATTAAATATTCTTTTTCTGCAAAATGATTAGGTAAATTTACGGTATTTTGGGTATTTTGCCCAAAAAGATGATAACCGTGTCTGTCAAATCAAAATTCTTTCCTTAACATTGTGCCAATGAATTAAAAAAGTATAAGAAATATATTGCGTTTAGCTTAAAAATCCTGTCTATCAAAACTCTGGTAAAGTAATGACTGCAAAACGGGAAAGTAAAAGTAAAACGCTCACGGTAAGCGTGAGCGTTACTTTGCTTTGTTTTGCAGGTTTTACCAGAGACCTTGATTGACAAGTAAGTAGCGTTTCACGCTATTTTTATGCCCAAAATCAAATAAAAATAAAGTCGCCATGAAAAAAAACTACTACCTGCATTTTTGCCACTTTAACGCTCTATCTAAGGTTTTTAGAACACTTTTTATTACTCTCTTTGCATTTTCAAGTGCATTCATCTACGGACAAAAAAGCCCCGATACGCCCCGTTACCGCACCCTAAAATATTTGACTTCCCCCAAGGTTGACACGAATCTAATTAAAACTTCCAATGCTTTCCAAAACAATAGTACGGCTGCCTCTTTAATTCCCCCAACGCCCGAAGCCGCTGCTTTGGGTAACTATGGCAATAACCCCGTTTCGCTTGCCTCTGGGGTTGCATCCATACCAATTCCTCTATACCAAATCAAGCAAAAAGACTTATCCTTAGACCTTTCTTTATCCTATCACGGAGGGGGCGTAAGAGTAGAAGAAGTGGCTCCGTGGACGGGATTGAGTGTATCGCTCGTGGGTTTAGGAACGATAACCCGCACGATTCGGGGGAGTAAGGCAGACGAATTAACCAATGGCTATATGAGCCTTTCCTATAATTTGGACAATATTTACCTTTGGTTTCAGCAAGGTACACATACATCCGAAGTGACCCAATTCAAAAATGACTATACTTCAAACGACCCCATTGATACCGAAGCGGATTTATTCACCTTTAATTTTGGGAAATATTCGGGAAAATTTGTCTATAACAAAACCGATGGCGTTTTCTATACCATTCCCCGTCAGAACCTCAAAATAACGCCAAGTCTTGATTTTTCCGCTTGGACAATAACCACCGAAGAAGGCATCCAATACGTTTTTGGTACGAGTGAAGTTACCACTTCCATTGTTTCTAATTGTAGTAGTTCCATCACGGGTTCTGGAACATTGCCTAATGCTCCAACCGCTTGGCATCTCACCAAAATCATTAGCCCAACCGACCCAACGAACTTTATTACCATCAACTACATCCCCGAAACCGTTTCCATGACGACCAACGGTTCATCCAAGCGATACATTTATTTTTCAAGTTGTGGCGGAACAACGCCTTTTAATAATAATTGTCAGACGACAGTAACTACTACCAGTGCCAAAGTTTCCGAAATCGTTTTCAGAAACGGTAAAATAACGTTCCAGAAAAGTATTGCCAATCGCTGTGATAATGCAGGTTATGGCAAAACCTTAGAAAAGATTATTCTTTACGATGCCAATAATCAAAGGGTAAAAGCTACCAAGATGTATTACTCTTATCACGGAAACCAACAAAAGAGCGATTTGACCTGTGGCACTACTAATTTCACGGGACGTTTACGCTTGGATAGCTTGAAAAGTTTTGGTGTAACGGATAATGATTCGCTCCCTCCTTACCGCTTAGATTACGAAACTTATGCAGGGATTTTACCTTCTACCCGTTCTTACGGACAAGATCATTGGGGATATTTCAACGGAGCAACGACAAACGATAATCTCATTCCACAATATAAATACCAAGACCCAACGAGTGGTAATAAATGGCGAGTGCTTGGTTCAAACGTTCGTGAAACTTCCCCAACGGATGCCCTATTGAACCAAATCAAAAAAATAACCTATCCCACGGGGGGGCATTCCGACTTTGAATTTGAGGTAAATCGCTATTATCAAAACAGTTGCGACCCTAATAAATGCCTCAATGAAGAAGCGAATGCCATTCAAAAATCTTGTCTTTATGATGGTGTCAATCAGACCTATCCAATAATCAATTTTACCATTAATCAATCTGCTTATTGTCGTAATGCTTGTCAGGGAGGCGTATTAGCCGATTTTACGGTATTGGGTAGTTTATTAGGGACGGGTTTGAACCAAGTGCAATTTCAACTTACATCCAACAATCCAAATTTTAGTACGATTACCTTTACCTCTCAAAGCATTTCAACTAACTTCCTACCGAACGGCAACTATACTTTAAGAGGGTTTTACAATGGTGCTTACGACCCAGAGTTGAACAATACTTACCTAATAATCAACTGGAAAGAAGCCCTTAGTTCCGATATTCCCGTGGGTGGTTTACGCATTAAAAAAATTACGGATTACGATGAAAACGCTAATGTGGTAAACCTAAAAAATTACCACTATACCCAAGAAAATTCCACGCATTCGAGTGCCTCTATCGCTTCCATTCCCTATTACGGACAACTCACTAATTTACAAGGAGATGCTTGTATCAGCTCAGGCATTCTACTTTCGGGCGAAAGTACCTACCCTTTAATGACTACCCAAGGGGCAACCGTAGGCTACAAAAGAGTGGAAGTGACCCACGGAGCCAGCGGTGAAAATGGCAGGGATATTCATACGTTTACGGGCGTAAGTAGCTATTCCACTAACGACGATTTTCCCGTTGTTCCCTACTATATGCAAGATTGGAAAGAGGGATTGAACACGGCAAACAGCAACCTGAGTGCTACGAATGTGCTATTAAAATCGGATAGTACGAACCAAGTTTTAGACCTTGAAATTGCCCAAAGGTTGTATAAAGCTACTACGGGTTTACGCTTGGCGATTGTTCCGTTTGTTAGACTTTTAGACCTCTATTTTATCAATGCTTACCAAACGCCCACGGATTGGTTTTTTGCTAATTTCACGGAAGAAAAGGTTTATCACACCAACGGTACGGATTACGTGAGCATCCCCAAATGGTTTGAATTCAATAACAAAAACTTCATGCCTTCGCTCACCAAAACCATTAACAGTTTGGGTGACACCCTAAAAACAGAAATGAAATACCCCCACGATTTTTCTACTGACCCCATTTATGCGGGAATGCTCTTGAAAAATCAATCAGGTATGGTCATTGAACAATCCGATTATATCAAAAGAGTGGGTAATAGCAGCTACGATTTTTTGATGAAACAACGGACTAATTACAATCAATTCAATGGCAGTTTTTACGCCCCAAATACCATTGAAACGCAGTACGCAGGGGGAACACTAACCCAAGAGGCGAGTTTCCTATACAGTAGTGATGCCTTGATTACTTCCGTTACAGAAAGAAGCGGCATAACGAGTAGTTTTACGTGGTACGGCACGGGGGATGTTGGCAAACGGGATTTATTAAAAACGATGGTCAAAGGCTCTGGTTTCGGCATTGCCCAAACAACGAGTTTTGACTACAAACCTTTGGTGGGACTCAGTAGCGTTATTGCCCCAACTACCTACGGCATGACCTATACGTATGACGCATTTAGTCGCCTAAGTTCGGTTCAAGATGCCCAATCCTATCAATTGAAGCGAATGTTTTATCATTATCGGGGGCAAAATACGCCCACGGGTTTAACGCTTGCTTTGCCCAAAACGAGCAATTACGTAGCCACTTTCACGGCAAGAAATGCCCAAACAACCTTGGATTCGGTCACCGATAACAGCACGGTAAGCATCGCCTACATGGACGGACTCGGAAAATCTACGCAACAAATTTTGTTCAAAGGCAGTCCCGACAAAAGCAAAGATATACTCTTAGGAACGACCGTCTTTGATAATCAAAGTCGTCCGAAACTCAGTTATTTACCCACGCCCTCGGATGTGAACACGGGCGTACCCAATACAAGTTTTCAGAGTTTAGCGAAGGCATTTTATGACAATGACAATAACCCGTACTCGGAAACGGTTTACGAAGAGTCCTCTCTGAATCGTCCTTTACAAACCTTTGGGGCGGGGCAAGCGTGGCGAACGGCTAATAAATTTGTGGCATACGATTACCTTACCGCTGGTCGTGGATTTTTAGGCTTTAAAATCGGCTCAACGGGCGTAAGTTCCGATACGCTGACAGGCAATACGCTTGTAAATTCACAAGTAACGAGCGAAAGAGGAGCAAAAACGATTGAACTAAAAGACCGTTTGGGCAGAGTGGTGTACAAACTGCAACAGTTAGATATAAACACGTTTAATTTTGCGATTACAAATTTTATTTACGATGACTTAAACCGTCTTTCTTACTGTTTACCTCCTGAGATTAATAAACAATTCGGAACGAGTACGGAGCAATTGAAGAGTTTCACCGACAGTAGTGCCATTTTCAAAGAAGGAATGTATGCTTATCGTTACGATAGCGCCCGTTCACGCTTAGTAGAAAAGCATATTCCTGGGGCGGGGTGGACTCGCTATTGTTACGATAAGCGAGATAATTTAATTTTGGAAAATGACGATGCCGATTCGATTAAATATTGGAAAATGACCAAATACGATGCCTTAAATCGTCCGATAATGAAAGGGATAATCCAAAATATCGGAGCGAGTAGTCGCCAAACTATACAATCAAATATTGATGGTTATGCAGGGCAAAGTTACGAAACTATCAGCACTGGAGGGCTTTACGGTTACACAAATACTTCGTTTCCGAGGGCTTATACCCCCGTGGATAGCAATATTAAAGTGGTCATGTACTACGATGATTATTCGCAAATTGATACAACGGGGGGCTATGGGTTTAAAAGTGCTTACGCTTTTCATGCTCAGGCAAACGCCAAAGGGATGCTAACGGGAACGCTGATTAGAAATTTAGAGACGAATGCGTGGTATAAATTCGTAAATTATTACGATTACAAGGGGCGTGTTATTGAGAGCTTTGCCCAAAATCATTTGGGAGGTATAGATAGAATGGAGTATCAATATCGTTTCAATAATGAGGTCTTAAAAATGAGAATCACCCACAAGAAAACGGGGGTGGCGGATATAGTGGAATTGTATGAGTACGATTACGACCACATCGGCAGAAAAACGGCTTTTAGGCACACTAAAGACGGTATTTCCCAAAATGTGGCGAAATATCAGTACGATTTAATCGGTAGAATGAAGGCAAAAATCCTCCGACCTGCGGGTACTGCCGTGGTGAGTTCCTTAACGGGAAACTGGACAAATAGCAGCACTTGGCAAGGGGGATATTTACCCACGATTACGGATAAAGTTACGATAAATACGGGACATACGGTAACCATTCCAAGCGGTCAGACCGTCACCGCAGGAACGTTGTTAGACAAAGGTATTTTAAAGAATTTTGGTACTTTACAAATGGGCAATGTAAACCCTAATGCGGTTTCGAGTGATTTGCAGAGTGTTGACTATAAATGGCATATTCGAGGTTTGAGAGGAATAAATTTGGATGCTAATAATAATCCAGTTCTTAGCAATGGCGATTTATTTAGTTTCAAATTGTCTTATGAAGAGGGGAGTTCGGGCTATTTTGACGGAAACATTGCCAGTCAGAAATGGTTGAGTGCCGTTGATAATTTAATTCGTACTTACGATTATTCTTACGATGGTAGTTCAAGGATTCTCGGAGCAAGTTTCACGGGTGGAAAACCGAATGAAAATTATTCTTTGGAAAATATGACTTATGACGGAAATGGAAACATAAAGTCACTTTGGCGAAGAGGGATGAGCCAAACTAACACTTTTAATTATATTGACAAACTAAGTTATGCTTATCCAAATAATTCAAATAAATTGACATCTGTAAGCGATGCTATCACTGGAAATCTAAACACCGGGGATTTTAGAGACGGTAATACTTCTGGCAATGATTATGATTATTTGGCAGATGGTAGTTTGAAAAAGGATTTGAACAAAGGTATTTCTTCGATTGAGTATAATTATTTAAAACTGCCTAAGAAAATTACTTTTACGAATACTAAATGGGTTGAATATAAATACGATGCAAGCGGTAAGAAATTAAAAAAAGTAACCTCAGATGGTATAACGACCGATTACGTAAGTAATTTGATTTATGAAAATAATATTTTGTATCAACTCTCGCACGATGAAGGACGGATTTCAAATAGTATTTATGAGTATAATATTACCGACCATTTAGGAAATTTAAGGGTAGCATTTAAGGATTCCGCAGGCATTGCAAAAATAACACAAGCACAAGATTACGAACCATTCGGTGTCGAAAACTGGACAAGTAAATACGTAAATGTTGGAAAATTGAATTTGCATAAATATAATGAAAAGGAAACACAAATTGAGACTGGATATATAGATTTGGGGAATAGAATGTTAGACCCGACCATTGGAAAAATGCTTTCGGTTGATAGATATTCTGAAAAATATTATGGTTTGAGTAACTTTCAATTTGCAGGAAATAATCCAATCAACAACATTGATATAAATGGAGATAGTTTGTTTATAAGTTATAAAAATCAAAATTATTTGTATGATAATGGTAAAGTTTTTCTTAATGGAGCAGAATACAAAGGAAAAATAAAAGGTTTTCTCAAAGAAACTATAAATGCTTTGACTTCTATCAGTTCTGGAAAAGAAGGTTCAGACATGATTTCTGAACTTCAAGGCTCAAAAAATAATTTTCAAATTATTGATGGTAACAGCCATTTTAACGCAGCTACTGCTATTAACGCCTATGCTAATCAACTTCAAACAGACCCTTCACAGTCTGGTTCACTTCAAGCCTTAACAAATATGGGGAAAAATATAACAGGAGGTTCTGGTGGTAATATTTTTTGGGATTCTGCGGGTTCAATTCTTCCAACTTTGAATGGGGGACAAACAAACTCAACTACGGATTTAGCTCATGAAATGTTTCATGCTCTGGATTCAAATAGAGGTCTTTTAGATAGTAGAATTGATAATGGAATAAAAAGAGATGAATGGCAAGCAGTATATAGAGAAAATATTTTAAGAATTCAGTTGAATCAACCATTAAGAACTAATTATATCAAAAGCGTTGACCCGTCAGGTACTTACATGGGTGGGGCAGGTATTAGAATGATTACACCTGCCAATCAACCGATATTACCAACATGGTACAAACATTAATTAAACGTAATAAAAAATGAAAAATACTATCTATTTTATTCTATTTCTAATGATTATATCATGTAGGAGTTATCAAAAAATCAATTTCCTATCTCACAAGACAACCTATTCCATAAGTATTCCAAATGGATATAGACTTGTTATATTAGTTGGTGGACATAATGAAGTTGAAAAACAATTTATTTATTCTGATTCATCCAAAATTTATATTTCAGATTTTGGATGTAGTAGTTTAAACTATTCAAATATTCGCTTCTTGGGAGATAGCGTGTTTAATAAACAATGTTCTGATATTGACTTCAATACAGCTATTTCTAATGAAATAGGCAAAGAATATAAACCTCCAATATCAATCATTTTAGGTATTTCATCGGATAGCCTTTATTGGAAAGATGTTAAGTCTGGTTATATAAACGTAGGCTATAAAAATGTATCTAAAATAAAAAGGTTGATGTTTGATGATATTATATATAATTTAAAAACAAAAAATAATCCATGAGCATATCTTTTAAGATGATTTTTTTCTTATTTGTATCTGGATTTCGCCTTTGTTGGTGTTTTCACCAACAAGCTACCGTCCGAGTTGTTAGTGAAACACCAACAAGGGCGAAAAAATTATTAGATAATTAAATTTTTTAAATAAAATGAATTATGAAAAATTTAAATATCATTTTTAGTGTATTCTTATTTTCTTTTTTTACAATTTCTTGTAAAAAAGGAGAGATAAAAGAAATTTTCCTATTCAGTAAATATGATAGGAAAGGAAATATTTTAGAACATAATTTTGCGAGATTTGAGATTACACTTGTTAATGATAGTATCAATGATGTTTCATTACTAAGTAATGAGTAAATAATAAGTTGGTCAATCTCTACCTTTTATTAGATAGTTCCATTTAGGTCTTTTATCATCGAAAGTAACATAATTTTTGATATTATCTTTAAATTTTTGACTGACCTCTCTTTTGTTTAAATATTGTTTTTGGTTGATAGATGTTATTACTTTCAAACCAGTACGAGTTGTTGTTGTATTGGTTAGATTTTTAACAAATTCTATATTTTTTAGAGCAACACCAGACCAAGTATGAGTTATTTGTGA
>NZ_CBABQS010000116.1:0-9963 GCF_964672035.1 Arcicella sp. | reverse complement strand
GTGGAATTTGTGGGCTTATACGAATTTCACCGCATGAACCAACTCATTATTGCCTATCATGTACGAGCCAAAGGCGAGATAAAACTTAGCGAAGAATTAATTGATTACAAACGTCAGAAAGACCACGAAATCCGCCCGTGGGCATTGGGAACAGGAAAAGCAGTACAAGAATGGCAAGCGAAAAGAGGAATTTTTAATGAGGTAATTTCGTTTAAATAATCACAAAATTTCAAAACTCCATCGCTTCAATCAACTTAATATTGCCCGTGGTTAAGTGCATTTTTTCGTCAAAAATATTCATTTTCAATAACCATTCTTCAAATTCTGGAGCGGGTCTTTTGCCGAGTAAGTGCCTGATATACAGCGCATCATGAAAAGAAGTGCTTTGATAATGTAACATCACATCGTCTGCCCCAGGCACACCCATGATAAAGTTGCAACCTGCTGTGCCTAAGAGGGTTAGAAGCGTATCCATATCGTCTTGGTCGGCCTCGGCGTGGTTGGTATAACACACGTCCACGCCCATTGGAAGCCCCAATAATTTACCGCAAAAATGGTCTTCTAAACCCGCCCGAATGATTTGTTTTCCATCGTATAAATATTCAGGACCGATAAATCCTACGACCGTATTGACCAAAAGCGGATTAAAATGTCTTGCCACAGCGTAGGCACGGGTTTCGCAAGTTTGCTGGTCGAGTCCATGGTGAGCATTTGCTGAAAGTGAGCTTCCTTGACCCGTCTCAAAATACATCAAATTATTGCCAACCGTTCCTCGATTGAGTGAAAGTCCCGCTTCGTAGCCTTCTCTTAAAATATTCAAATTAATGCCAAAAGACGTATTAGTTGCCTCCGTTCCGCCAATGGATTGAAAAACTAAATCCACGGGGGCGTTGCGTTCAATCGCTTTTATGATGGTGGTAATATGACTCAAAATGCAAGATTGCATCGGAATATCAAACTTTTGTCGGACAGCATCAAGCATTTCTAAGAGTCGAATTACCGTTGGAACATTGTCAGTAGCAGGATTTATGCCAATAACTGCATCGCCATTTCCGTAGAATAATCCATCAATCATACTGGCGGCAATTCCTCTGAAATCGTCCGTTGGATGATTGGGTTGCAAACGAGTGGAGAAACGCCCTTGCTGTCCAATCGTCGTTCTAAATTTGGTAATTACTTCGCATTTTGAAGCAACGGTGATCAAATCTTGCACTCGCATAATTTTGCTTACCGCCGCCACCATTTCGGGCGTAAGTCCTTTTTGTAAATTGTTCAGTATCTGTTTATCAGTAGTTTCCTGCAAAAGATAATCCCTAAAATCTCCTACGGTTAGGTGACTGACAGGGGCAAAAGCCTGTGCATCGTGCGAATCGATGATGAGCCGAGTTACTTCGTCTTTTTCGTAAGGAATTAAATGTTCTGTCAAGAAAGTTTTCAAAGGAATATCCGCCAAAGCCATTTGGGCGGCTACTCTTTCCTGAGCAGATTTTGCCGAAACACCCGCCAACTCATCTCCCGACCGCCGAGGAGTTGCCTTCGCCATCAAAGTTTTGAGGTCGGGGAAATTATAGATTATATTTTTAATCGTTTGTTGGTACATTTTTGGAAAGAGTTATATTAGTAAAATGACTCATAATCATGTTTAAACCACAATAGCATCTGAAATTTCGGCAAATATTTCCTTAATTTGTAATAAAATCATCAACGAGATTGTGAAGACACTTTTATCACTCACATTATTCCTTGCTTTACTACTCAAAATGGGTGGCTTTTATGCCATTTTAAGTTTTGAAAGAGAAGAAATAAGAGAAAAAGTGGAACAAAAATTAATTAAATCATTAAATAAATCTGAACTAATTTGTATTGTCGCTAATGCTGAAAATTTACCCAAAATAACGTGGGAACTTCCCGCAAAAGAATTTAGATTTGAAGGTGATTTATACGATATTGCCTATTGTGAGACTGTTTTAGGCATAAATTATTATTATTGTTTAAGTGATAAAGACGAAGCTAAATTAGAACTCAAATTCAATCAACTGCTTAATAATCAAACGGATAAGATGCCGCTTGGCGATAATGCCAAACTCATTTTGTATTTATTGGTACAACCCTTAATTGTGCAGCAAAATCCTTCATTTTATTTTAATTACTTTTCTGCTAAAAAAACTCTCATTGTTATCCATTCAACCATCTTTTATACTTCAGACTTTGTTTCTAAACTGAAACAACCTCCCCAATTGGCTTAGATTTTATAATTTTTTGGCATTTTTGATGTAGAGTCGTATCGCATACGTCTGTGCATGATGAAATGGGCGTATGCGATACGCCCCTACATTTCGTTGGTTTTAAAAATCTGTCAGCCGTTAATTTTCTATTTCCAATACTTAAATAAAAGGCATTTTGCTTCATCACAATTGTCTTCCATTTTTAAAATTATATCATGAAAAAAATATTTATACTATCCATTTTTATGCTGGTATCGGGGCATTCATTTGCCCAAACAACGACGAAAGAACTTGAAGAAGTTATCGTGAAAGAAAAGCGTAAAACTGCCAAAGAAAGAGGCGAATTCAAACGCCATGCACAGTCGGTAGAAGCAATTACTGAAGAAGAAATGAATCGTAATAACCCTGCTTTTATTGAGCAAAGTTTAGGTACAATGGCGGGTGTACAAGTAGATAAACGTACACAATTGGGCGGACAAAGACTGGTGATTCGGGGTTATGGAAATGACCAAAAATTTAATAACTGGGGCATAAAATCCTATTATAATGGGGTACCAATTACTACGGCGGAGGGCGTTACAGTTTTAGATGATATTGATTTTGCTAACGTAAATAATATCGAAGTCGTGAAAGGTCCAGCCGCAACCATGTACGGTGGTGGCGTTGGTGGTGTGGCTCGTTTCTACATGAAATCATCGGAAGATAAAGGCGTTTCTTTAACCGAGAAATTATCGTTTGGCTCGTTCGGATTATTCCAGTCAAATACTCGTTTGGACATCGTAAATGACAGTTCAGCCATTGCGTTGAGTTACGGACATTTACAGTCGGATGGATACCGTCCCAGAGGAAGTAGTCTTAAAAACTTTTTGACATTTTTCGGAGAATTTAAACTCAATAAAAAGCAAGCTGTCACGGCATTTATGAGTCATAATTACTCCTTAGAAGGCGTTTCAGGTCAAATTTCTTATGCTGATTACTACGCAGGAATTGACAATGGAAACTCGGCTTATGCCAAGAAAAATGCCAGAAATGAAATTCAAACTACTCGCTTTGCCTTAACCCACCGTTATGCTTTCTCGAAAAAATTTGATAACTCTACTACCGCTTTTTACTCGAATCAGGATTTCGTTAGGGTTGCAGCGGGAGCTTCCGAGAATAGTTTAAATCCTAATTTTGGACTTAGATCAGTGTTTAATTTTAAGGCGAATTTTACGGATAAGGTATTGAATGAATTAAGCGCAGGAACTGAATTACAACAATCAAGATCGTTGATTTCAAATTACCGTTTTCTTGGAACGGACGATGCCAACCCTTTAAAAGTACAAGATATTTCAAAAGGTTCGTATTTCAAGTATGTCACGAATCAATACGCCGTATTTTTCCATAACCGAACCACTTTTGAAGCTCTTGATTTATCGCTGATTGTGGGTTTGAGTGCCAATCAGATTGATTATACCCGTTTAGATTTATTGGCAGGCCCAGGTTTATTGACAACGGCGAGTTATGGTAAAGATTTATCGTTCAGTAAAAGTTTTGCCACCTCTTTCAATCCGCACATTGCTTTGCAAAAAAACTTCAAGCAACAAATTGTCAATTTGAGTTATAGCGAAGGTTACAATGCGCCAACGGCTTCTACTTCTTTCATCGGAACACTCAATAAAGCCAATGATGATTTATTGCCTGAAAAAGCCAGAATGATTGATTTGGGGATTCAGGGCTTGTTATTCAAGAATAAATTAGACTATCAAATATCGCTTTTCAACATTGATATTACCAATAAACTTACCCAACTTTCGGGCGTAATTCCAACGGGAGGTACTTATACGTACTTTGCCAATACGGGAAATCAGACCAATCAAGGCTTAGAATTGAGTTTGGGATATTTGATGGTGGGTGGTGCAAAATCGTTCATCAAAAAAGTTGAGCCATTTTTGAATTATTCAAATTATAATTTCAAATACAGTGATTTCAAAACCAAATTTGGCAGTGATATTGTGGATTATACGAATAAAAAAGTGGTGGGAGTTCCCCAAACAAAATACACTTTGGGTTTAGACATCGTAACAAACATGGGACTTTATCTAAATAATACTTACAACGTAATGGGCGATGTTTATACCGATTTTGCCAATACCAACAACGTGAAAGGATTTGCTTTATTGAACAGTAAAATTGGTTACAAAATCTCAGGTAAAAAGATGGATTTTGACGTATATTTTGCAGGAAACAACCTTACCAACCAAATCAATTACACTTTCTTGTTTTTGGGAAATAACATCAATGACTCAGATGCAGGCAGTAATTATCCATCGGGCGTTGCTACTGATGTAAACCCTGGAGCGAGTAAAGCTTATTATTTTGGTGGCGTGAATGTTAAGTTTAAGTTTTAAGGAGTAGTTAGTACATTGTTTAGGGAAATGGCACAAATAAAAGTACAGTTTAACTTCCCGAAAGTTATTTCTACTTTCGAGAAGTTCCTTCAAGTCAAAAATGATATTTTTAAAATTACAATTTCCCTTAATAAATTTTCTAAATAATTTTACCCTAAAATGTTTGTAGAACTTCCCGAAAGTAGAAATAACTTTCGGGAAGTAAGAAACTTATTAAACAATGTAATTTATAAAAGTCGTTCTGCAAAGGACGACTTTTTGTTTTTTAAGGTATTTAGACAATTATCTAAATATTTTCTTCAAATCATTTGGAAGTTTAAAAAGATATTTAGACATTTGCCTAAATATCTTTTTAAAATAAAATGAACATACTTTTCAAAGCCCTAAACGACCATACCAGAAGGGAAATATTAGAAATGTTGAAAGAAGGCGACATGAATGCGGGCGATATTGCCGATAAATTCAACATGACTAAACCCAGTATTTCGCATCATTTGGATTTGCTAAAACAAGCAGATTTAGTCGTTGCCGTGAAGAAAGGGCAATTTGTAGAATATTCCCTCAATATGACCGTCATGGATGAAATCATGGCTTGGTTTGTACAGTTCAAAACGCAATAGATTTACTCATTATATTTTACCATTTTAAATCACAATAATCATGAAAACGAAGTTCTTAATCTCACTATTATTCCCATTTGTTCCACTTATTTTTGTTGGCTATCGCTGGAGTCAAATACCCGCAATTGTGCCACTCCATTTCGGTATAAACATGAATCCTGATCGGTTTGGCCCTAAATTAGAATTATTGTGGACAGTAATATTCTTAGGTTTTATCTCAATTTCACTCACTTTATTAATTAAGTATTTACCTAAAATAGACACAAAAAAGAACCTTGAAAATCAAAAAGGTATTTTGGAAAGTATAGGTTTGGGAATGAGTATTTTTATGGCAATTATTGGCTTTTTTATGGTTCAATCTGGTATTTCAGGGGGAGGGAAAGGCTCAATTATGGCTTACATACCCATGCTGATTTTATTTTTTATGGCTTTTTTAGGTAACTACATGATTAATATCAAACGCAACCATTTCATAGGATTAAGATTGCCTTGGACTATGAAAAGTGAGTCCGTTTGGAGGAAAACCCATCAATTTGCGGGAAAATTAATTTTTTATGGTAGTCTTGTTGGAATAGTTATTGTCTTTTTCATATCCGATTTAAAACTAAGAATGATTTTTACGGGTGTTTTACTAATCATAATTCTTGCGATTTCAACCTACTATTCTTACAAATTTCATAAAGAAGAAAGTACAATTTGACCGTTAAATATTCCCCAACGATAATTTATACTCTCTATCACCATTATTCTCCAAAAATAAGTATTACTTTGCGATTCATTAGTTCATTCTAATTTACACGTGTCTTTCCCCCGAAGACATGATAACTTAAAACATCGCCTCTGCCGGGGTCGGAAGCTATTTATTTTAATGAAAAAAATGACTACACTGGTCGCTACTTTGACGTTGGGAATTCTTTCCAACTTTGCGACAATGGCTCAAGAAGATTTGAGCAAAAAACTTCTCCCAATGGACTCACGGGTCAAAACGGGTGTCCTTCCTAATGGTTTGAAATATTATATTATGAAAAATGCGGAACCCAAAAATCGAGCTCAATTGCGATTGATGGTGAAAGCGGGTTCAATTCTGGAAACGGATGAACAACAGGGGCTTGCTCATTTTATGGAACACATGAATTTTAATGGAACCAAGCATTTTCCTAAAAATGAATTGGTAAATTTTCTTCAAAAATCGGGCGTTCGCTTCGGGGCGGATTTGAATGCATACACGGGTTTTGATGAAACGGTTTATATGTTGCCCGTTCCGACAGATTCTATCGAAGTTTTTAAAAAAGGAATGCAGATTTTGGAAGATTGGGCGCATAATGCTACCCTCGACCCTTCGGAGATTGATAAAGAAAGAGGCGTAGTATTAGAAGAATCTCGAACGGGTAAAGGAGCAACCGCAAGGATGAGGGATAAATTTTTCCCTATAATTTTGAATAATTCTCTTTACGCCAAACGTTTGCCAATCGGTAAAGATACTATCCTTAAAAGTTTCAAGTATGAAGTCTTAAATCAATTTTATAAAGACTTCTATCGTCCTGATTTAGAGGGAGTTGCCGTGGTTGGAGATATTGATGTGGACATGGTGGAGAAGATGATTATTGAGAAATTTGGGAGTATCCAAAATCCTGCCAATGAGAAAGAAAGAACCAAATTTACGATTCCTCTTACGGGTGGAACGGACATTGCCATCGTTACCGACCCTGAGCAACCATACACCATTATTCAGGTAATGTGCAAGCAACCTAAACGCAAAGATGTTACTTACCAAGACCGCCGTGATGGCATGGTTCGTTCGTTGTTCAATCAGATGTTATCGGCTCGAATTCAGGAACTTACGCAAAAAGCTGAACCGCCGTTTTTATTCGGAAATGCCAGTTATGGTGGATTTTTGGGTGGTGTTGGCAACCTTGATGCCTTCAATTCAATTGCCGTAGCAAAAAGTGGAAATGTTGAAAAAGCTTTAGTTGCCGTTCTCGAAGAGACCGAAAAAGCGAAGAAATTTGGGTTTACGGCTTCGGAATTGGGACGTGCCAAAACTGATTATATGGTTTCGCAAGAAAAATCATTTAAGGAAAAAGACAAAACTTCTTCCGAACAAATTGTGGGTGGTTTGGTGGGCGCATTTATCGAGGATGAAAACTTGACTTCACCTGATTTTAGTTTTGATTTTACTAAAAAATATTTGGAAGGAATAAAATTAGAAGAAGTAAATGCGTTGAGTAATACGTTAGTTATGACGGAAAATCGGGCGGTAATTTTGTTAGCTCCCGAAAAAGACAAAGCGACGTTACCAACCGAAACCCAACTTAGAGAATGGTTGAATACGGCGGGTAAAAATGTAACAGCTTATGTGGATAATACGATTAATAAGCCTTTGATTGCTAAACTACCAACGGGGTCAAAAGTAATTTTGACCAAAAAAATTCCAGAAATTGGGGTTACAGAATTGACTTTTGCCAATGGAGTAAGGGCTATTTTGAAACCAACGGATTTTAAAAATGACGAAATTTTGATTGGCGCTTATAGCAATGGAGGTACAAATTTATATTCGGATAAAGATGCTGATAATGCTGCTTTGTCATCAACGATTACTTCAATGGGTGGTTTGGGTGAATTTTCAGCCGTTAATTTGCAAAAAATGATGAGTGGAAAAGTCGCACAAATTTCGCCTTACGTTACCGAAACCTCTGAAAATATTAATGGTTCAACTAATCCGAAAGACTTAGAATTAGCTTTGCAATTGATATACAGCGATTTTACACAACCTCGTTTTGATACAGATGTTATCAAAGGTTTTGTGGCAAATGTGAGTAATTTCTTGGAAAGTCAGCAAAAAACTTTGACCCCTGAAAAGGTCTATAACGATACTTTGAGCATGATTTTGAGTAATTATGCCCCTCGAAATTTTCCTATGACGGCTGAACGTTTCAGTAAAATTGACCCCAAACGTGCCTTTGAAATTTACAAAGAACGTTACGCTGATGCCTCTGATTTTACATTTTTATTCGTAGGAAATTTCAAAAATGAGGAGATTAAACCTTTGTTAGAAAAATATTTAGGCGGTTTACCTTCCATCAAACGGAAAGAAACATTTAAGGATTTAGGAATTCGTGCGCCGAAAGGAAGAGTTGAAAAAACGCTTTACAAAGGCACCGAAGCCAAAGCTCGTGTAACAATGGTTTGGTCGGGAGATTATCTTGCTACGCCAGATAGTGAAACGCAAGTTGAAGCACTTTCGGAAGTGTTGGAAATCAAGTTGATTGAGAAATTGCGGGAAGAAGAATCGGGCGTGTATGGTGTGGGCGTGAGTGGTTCAGTTTCCAAGATTCCAGCCAAAAGATATTCTTTCAGAATTGCCTTTCAATGTGCGCCAGAGAATGTGGAAAAATTGGTAAACCGAACCATGACAGAAATCCAAAAAGTAAAAGATTCTGGTGCAGCGTCAAATGACATTGATAAGTTTAAAGCAGAGACAAAACGCCAGACTGAAACGCAATTACGGGAAAATGGTTTTTGGTTAGGCTATTTACAAGGTCAATACCAAGATAATGAAGACGTAAAAGAAGTATTGAAAGAAAATGAAATGCTGAAAAAAGTGACGGTAGAAAGCACCAAAATGGCAGCAAAAAAATACTTTTCTGAAAATATGATTAAGGTGATTCTATTGCCTGAGAAGAAGTAAAGTTAGTTATTTGAAGATTTTTATAGGGTTTATCACATCAAGGGCTAAACCCTATTTTTTTGTATATTTACTGAAAAATAATCCACTTTACCCCCAAAAACAAAATCATGAAAATCCTTAAAAAAATTTTAAAATTCATCGGAATCTTTATTGGTCTTGTGATGATAGCCGCCATCTTTGTTAAAAGAGAATATTCCGTTGAACGTGAAGTCGTTATCAATAAACCCAAACAACAGGTTTTCGAGTACGTAAAACGCTTGAAAAATCAGGATAATTATAGTAAATGGGCAACCATGGACCCAAAAATGAAGAAAGAATACACAGGAACGGATGGAACGGTGGGCTTTATCTCATCTTGGGATAGTGAAAATAAGCAATTGGGAAGAGGCGAACAAGAAATTAGTAAAATTACCGAAGGGGAAAGGATTGATTATCAATTGCGTTTTTTTGAACCAATGGCATCAGTATCCCCTGCCTATATGACCACTGAAAGCGTGTCTGATTCAACCACAAAAGTGAAGTGGGGCATGAGTGGCACAATGGCTTATCCAACCAATGTCGTGCTTATGTTCATGGATATTAGCGAAATTTTGGGTAGGGACTTAACCACTGGATTGACGGCTTTGAAGGTTGTTTTGGAGAAATAATCTTTATTATTTATTCATGGCATGGCTTAAGGGGAACGCCCAGTTTCATGCCATGAATTCTGAAAACATTTACCCATTTTTAACTTTACCCACAAATGCTTTAATATCTCCTTCCAAATCCTCAGAAGTACCCAATAATTTAATAAAGGCACTACCAATAATGGCTCCTGAAGCGTGTGATGTAGCTTTTTTGAAGGTTTCATTATCCGAAATTCCAAATCCAATCAATCTTGGATTTTTTAGATTCATGGCATTTACTCGCTCAAAATAAACTTCTTGATCATTTGAAATACCTGTTTTTGCCCCCGTTGTACTGGCCGATGAAACCATGTAAATAAATCCATCCGAAATTTCGTCAATATGTCGAATTCTGCTTTCTGTGGTTTGTGGCGT
>NZ_CBABQS010000115.1:0-10084 GCF_964672035.1 Arcicella sp. | reverse complement strand
TTACGAGCAATTTCGTGATTTTGTAATTCTAATTTTGATAAAATATCTTCGCCCGTCATGTATTGACCAGTTTTGGTCTTTTTAGCTTTTGCGTCAAGTTTGAGTTTATCGAATAAAATTTCGCCCAATTGTTTCGGTGAATTAATGTTAAAATCTTGTCCCGCCAATTCAAAAATGATGGTTTGCACTTCCAACATATCTTTCTCCAAAACCTTCGACATCGTCGCCAAAAACTCAACGTCCAATTTCACCCCTTCCATTTCAATATCACAAAGTACCTGCGTTAAAGGCATTTCTACTTCTTCAAACAATTGAACCGCACTCGGATTTTGAGCCAATATTGGATGTAATTTGTCTCTTAATTGTAGCGTAATGTCCGCATCTTCAGCAGCATATTCCTTCACTTTTTCAATATCGGCATCACGCATATTTCCTTGTTTTACGCCTTTTTTACCAATAATTTCTTCGATAGAAACTGGTGTATAGTTTAAAAAATCTTCTGCCAAAATATCCATTCCATGACGTTTTTCTGGCTCAATAATGTAGTGAGCCAACATCGTATCATAAGTTTTTCCTTTGATTTCTACACCGTATGGTGTCAAAACCATCAAGTCATATTTGATATTTTGGGCAATTTTTTCAATCTTTTCGTTTAAGAAAATGGGCTTAAATTCATCCACAATTGCCTGAGCTTCCTCACGGTTGGCAGGAACGGGAATGTAATAACCTTCACCCGCACGGTACGCAAACGACATTCCGACCAATTCCGCTTCAACGGCATCAACGCTGGTAGTTTCGGTGTCAAAACAAATAGCATCTTGCAAACTCAAAAAGTGAATCAACGATTGGCGTAATTCTGGCGAGTTGATGAGGTGATATTGGTGAACGGTGGTGTGGATATTAGCTTTTTGTAATTCGACGTTCGAGTCGAACGCATTATCATTTTGACTAAAAATATCCAATTGTTTTTCAGGTGCTAAACTGCTAAACATATCCATTTGTCCTGTCACAGCTTTCGGCTTTCGGCTTTCAGCTTTCTGACTACTGCTGACTGCCGACTGTTCATTGCTGACTGCTTCCTCCCCCAACATTCTCCTCCGCAACGTTCTAAATTCCAATTCATCCAAAAGGGGCGAAAGTAATTCCTTATTAACCTCCGATAGTCTCAAACTTTCTTCATGAAAATCAACGGGAACTGAGAGCATAATTGTCGCTAATTCTTTGGATAAAAGCCCCTGTTCAGCGAAATTGCGTACATTTTCTTGTTGTTTGCCTTTGAGTTTATCCACATTAGCAATCAGATTTTCAACTGAACCGTATTCTTCAATCAGTTTCTGAGCCGTCTTTTCTCCAATGCCAGGAATCCCAGGAATATTATCGGAAGCATCGCCCATTAATCCCAAAATATCAATCACTTTCATCACATTATCAATGCCCCAACGCTCGCAGATTTCTGCTACGCCCATCACCTCTACGCCCTTTCCCATATAGGCAGGTTTATACATAAAAATGCGTTCTTCGACCAACTGACCGTAATCTTTATCAGGAGTCATCATGAAAATTTCCATATCTTCATGTTCACGGGCAGCAAGTTTTGCAATTGTCCCAATCACGTCATCGGCTTCATATCCCGGCATAATCAACATCGGAATATTCATGGCGGCGCAAAGGCGTTTTATATAAGGAATAGCAATCGTAATATCTTCGGGTTGTGCCTGACGTTGAGCCTTGTACGCCTCAAACTGAATATGGCGAAAAGTTGGGGCAGAAGTATCAAAAGCCACACCAATATGCGTAGGTTTTTCTTTGGAAATAACTTCTAAAAGCGTATTAGCAAAACCAAATACGGCACTGGTATTCATGCCCGTAGAGGAAATTCGAGGTGTTTTTTGGAAGGCAAAATGGGCTCTGTAAATCAACGCCATTGCGTCGAGAAGGAATAATTTTTTCATTGATAGCTTTGAGCTTTAAGCTATGAGCAACGAGTTATAAACATGGAGATATGAGCCATGAATTTTATATACTTTCCAGCCCATCGCTCATTGCTCAAAGCTCATTGCTCACGGCTAATTAATTAACGATTTTCAAAAATACGGAAAAGGGAGGGGATTTTTTAGAAATTGGAAATATTTCCACTCGTATGTCAATGTTAATCGTTATTAAATAATTATGATTGAAGGAGATAATTTCTATTCTATCAAAAAAATGTTTTCGGGATTTTGACTTGTATGATGTATCCGGATAAATTCAATTCTGCCTTCGTAAACATCATAATAAATGACATATTTTTTTTAAAAAACCGTACGATGGGTAATCCCTTTCAACCCTTCCTCATATAAACGAAATTCAAAGGGCATTTTAGCAATTGTGAAGAGCAAGAAATCGTAAATGTCAGAAAATAGTTTACGAGCTTTTTGGGGATTGTATTGTTTCTTATAATCTTCAAGGCGAATCAAATCATCAAGAAAAATATCTTTAAAAACTAAGTCTCCTACGTTTTCAATCATATTCCTAAAATTGCTTTTGCCTCGCTTGCAGTGTGAGATTTGCTTTTTCCCGAAATATCAAGTTGCTCATTTAACTCATTGATGGTCATTGGTTTGCCTGGAATAGACATATTTCTAATGTTTCCTACACTAATGATTGACTTTTTTTCTAAGAGCGATAGGCAAGCCCATTACTTCAACTTCATCATTATTTGAAAGAATATTTATTTGAATAGATTTCATAGCCTTATCTTTTGTTTTACTTAAAATTAGAAAACATTTTTATAAATGACAAATAGTAAAGAAAGGATAATTATAAAAGATAAAAATTTAACCATAAAAAGGCTATTTCCACAACAGAAATAGCCTTTTTAAATATTTACACTAACAAATTAAGCTACTATAGAACTCATTACTTCCGTTTGTTTACGGATGGATTCTAAGTGAACTAATTTGAATAATTCTTCCACAAATTCTGGATATAAACCTAAACCAGTTGCTTGTTTTGCACGGTCTGCGTGAACTTGTTTCCAACGGTCAAGTTGAAGAACAGCTACGTTATTATCACGTTTATATTCTCCTAATTTCTCAACGATTGACATACGAGCCGCCAATACTTCCATTAATTCACGGTCGATATTGTCGATTTTTGAACGCATTGCTGCCAATTCATCCTTGAAATCAGCACCATAATTAGCATGACGTACTTCCAATTCACGCAACATTTGTCCTAAAACTTCTGGCGTAACTTGTTGAGAAGCATCCGACCATGCCGCATCTGGGTCACGGTGAGTCTCAATAATCATTCCGTCGTAATTCAAATCCAAGATTCTTTGCGACAATTCCATCAACAATGAACGTTTTCCCGCCATGTGAGAAGGGTCACCAATCATTGGTAATTGAGGGAACAAACGCTTCATCTCAACGGCTAATTGCCACATCGGAGAGTTACGATACTTTACTTCTTGCGCATTTGAGAAACCACGGTGAATAGCTCCCAACTTTTTGATACCGGAGTTTTGAAGACGTTCAAACGCTCCAACCCAAAGGGCCAAATCAGGATTCACAGGGTTTTTAACTAACACAGGAACATCCACCCCTTTCAAAGCGTCAGCCAAATCCTGAACGTTGAATGGGTTTACGGTTGTTCTTGCACCAATCCACAACACATCAACGCCGTATTTCAAGGCAAGTTCAACGTGTTCGGGAGTTGCCACCTCAATTGCTAAAGGTAAACCTGTTTGTTTTTTTGCCTCCACGAGCCATTTCAAAGCGGGTTCTCCCATTCCTTCAAAACTTCCTGGACGTGTACGGGGCTTCCATACACCTGCACGCATGATGTGGGCGTAACCTTCGGCTTTAATTCTGTTGGCAGTCTCCAACACTTGTTCCTCCGTCTCGGCTGAACATGGTCCAGCAATTATCAAAGGTTTGCCGTCAGTATTGATCCATTCCTGCATCGGCGTGATGTCTAAATTAGCATTCATTTTGGTAAACTTTATTCGTGATTCTTTTTAAACAATTTTTATAAACAAAACGTACTTTTATTTTAATGTTTCATCAAAATTTTATTGTTACTTTACGAAAAATAACGTCTTAATTTCAATAAAAAAGGCAGTAATAATTTCTTTTAAAAATTTAATTTAGTGAAACGTGTTTTTGTATTATTCTAATATGTTATCTTTGCAGGCTTTTGTAAAATAAAGTCAATACTCTAAATCTTAATAAATTGATAATCAATTGTTAAACTATCTTTAAGTTACAAAATATAAAAAGATTATTAAGTCCATAGAAATGACCAAAATGCCAACCACCAAACCCCTCACAATTTCTCCGAAAGTTAGTTTCGAAGATACTTCCGTTGCTTTTTCTTCCAAATCTAACTTACAGTTAAAAAAGATTTACTTGATATTTGCAAGTATGAATCAGAATTGGCTCGTAAAGTTAGGTACTTTTTTTATCAAACTATTTCTTTTTCTTCATTTTCCGATAAAAAAGTTGATTAAAATAACGGTCTTTGACCAGTTTTGTGGGGGAGAAAATCTGCAAGAATGTAATAAAACCATAGAAAATTTGGATAAAGCTCATATCGGCACAATTTTGGATTATTCCGTTGAAGGTGAAGATGATGAAAAAAGCTTTGAAAATACCACCCAAGAGATTTTATCAACGATAGAAAAAGCGAATCAAAATGTAGCAATTCCTTTCGCAGTCTTTAAAGTTACAGGCATCGGAAGTTCGGAACTGTTAGAAAAAGTGCAGAATCAAGAACCGTTGTACGAAGAAGAAAAAGTCGCTTTTGAGTTAATCCGTAAGAGAATGGATATGTTGTGCGGAAAAGCAGCGATGCTAAACGTCAGTATTTTTATAGATGGCGAAGAATCTTGGATTCAAGATACGATTGATCATTTGACTTATGAGATGATGGAAAAATATAATCACGAAAAATGCGTGGTTTATAATACTTTCCAAATGTATCGTAAGGACATGTTTGATAATCTGAAAGCTGCCACTCAACAAGCACGCAAACAAAATTATTTTTTAGGCGTGAAATTAGTGAGAGGTGCATACATGGAGAGAGAACGCCAAAAAGCTCACGAAGATAATTATTGTGAACCTGTTCATGAAACCAAAGCTGCTACTGACCATGATTATAATACAGCCATGGAGTATACGGTTGAAAATCGTGATACCATCTCAATTTGTGTAGGAACACATAACGAGTATAGTTGCAAATACTTAGTTGAATTGATGAATCAAAACCACATTTCCCCGACAGATTCCCATTTCTATTTTGCCCAATTGCTCGGTATGTCCGACAATATTTCGTTCAATCTTTCAAAAGCAGGTTATAATGTAGCAAAATATGTGCCTTACGGGCCAGTTGATGCGGTGATGCCTTATTTGTTCCGCCGTGCCGAGGAAAATACCTCTGTGGCAGGACAAGCAAGCCGTGAGTTTGTTTTGATTAAACGTGAATTGGTGAGACGTAAGCGATTGGTGTTTCAGGAAAAATAGATTTAATTTGAAAATTAGTTAATGCAAAAATTTGAATTGACTAATATAATTTCACAAGAAGCCACAAATTTAATCAATTTGTGGCTTCTTTATTTAGTATCTTTGCGGAGTAATTCAGCTGTCAGTAAACCGTTATCATTAAACAAAAATCAAAAATTATAATTATTTGTAATTTTACTACTTGTTTTACTACTAATCGTGCATTGAAAACTGTTAATTGATAACTATTAATTGTTAATTGGATATGTTTCGTTCTCCGTATAAATATTTTTGGCTTACATTTTTGTTGATTACTATCGACCAACTCATTAAATACGCCATCCATCATTACTTAGTTTATGAAGGCAATGAAATGGCCGTGTTTGGACAGTGGTTTAAGTTGCATTATGTTCTAAACAGAGGCATGGCTTTTGGCATGGAATTGAGTTTTATTCCAGGCGGATATGGCAAAATTGTTTTGAGCCTTTTTCGAGTAGTGGCCATGGTTGGAATTGGTTTTTATTTAGTAAGATTAGCCCGTAGAAATGCTCACGAAGGACTATTATGGAGTATTGCTGCCATTCTTGGGGGAGCAATTGGCAACGTAATTGATAGTACTTTTTACGGAAAATTATTGGGAAATTATCCCCCTGGGTCGCCAACCCCTTGGTTTCACGGACAAGTAATTGATATGTTTTTCTTTGATCCTTATCAAGGTTGGATTCCTGACTGGGTGCCACTATGGGGAGGCTCATGGTATTCAACACCAATTTTTAATTTTGCTGATGCCTCTATTTTTTGTGGAGTAGTTTCAATATTAATTTTTCAAAATAAGTTTTTTGACCAGCCTAAGAAAGAAGAAGTTATCAATAATAAATTTGTTGAAAATCAGAATATTGAAAATGAAATAGAAGATATTGATACTAAAGAAAAGGAATAGAAAGAAAGCCTTCATCGTCTCAAACGGTGAAGGCTTTCTTTCTTTGTAAATCAAACCGTCAATTCTCTGAAGACTTCTTCCATCGTTTTACCTTCTTGTTTCATCTCATTAATTGAACAATTTTTTACGATTATTCCGTGATTTATTATCACTACTCTATCACAAATTGCCTCTACTTCTTGCAAAATATGCGTGGAAAAAATAATGGTTTTTTCTTTGCCAATATTTCTGATAACGCTTCTAATTTCGGCTAATTGATTGGGGTCGAGCCCAGTAGTAGGTTCATCCAAAATCAATACTTTTGGGTCGTGAATGAGGGCTTGGGCGAGTCCAACCCGTTGGCGATAACCTTTGGAAAGTTGCCCAATCTTCTTTTTATATTCAAGCGAAAGGCCGAATAAATCAATCACTTCCGATATTCTTTTTTGCAAATTCTGACCTTTTAAGCCATAAATTCCGCCAATAAATGCCAAGAATTCTTTGACGTACATATCCAAATACAGCGGATTATGTTCGGGTAAATAGCCAATATTTTGACGAACATCCATCGGATTTTTCTGTACATCATAGCCACTCACTTCCACGTTTCCAGTGGTTGCGGTAAGATAGCCGGTTGCAATTTTCATCGTCGTAGATTTTCCAGCACCATTTGGCCCTAAAAAACCAACGATTTCACCCGCTTTGGCTTCAAAAGAAATATCATTAACGGCTTTTTGTGAACCGTAAATTTTGGTTAGATTCTGTACTTTTAACATTTTTTCTAATTATGAATTATGAATTATGAGTTTTAAATTATTCTATCACTCATAATTCATAATTTATGAAAACATTCCGCCCAAATCCATTCCTGGAATATTTGGCATTAAGCCTTTTGTGGCACTTTGAAGATGATCTTTTACTTTATCATCAATATTTTTCATTGCTTTATTGGTGGCAGCAACGATTAAATCTTGAAGCACTTCACGGTCTTCGGGTTTGATAAGGTCTTCGTCAATTTCGATTTTGAGCAATTGTTTTTTACCATTGACGGTTGCCCGTACCATGCCTGCACCTGATTCGCCCGTTTCAGTAATTGAACTCAATGATTCTTGTGCTTCTTTCATTTTGGCTTGGAGGTCTTTGACTTTGCCAAGCATTCCTATCATGTCGAACATATTTTTGTTAATTTAATTTCGAACGCAATTTACAATACTATTGATGTAACGCAAAAAAGAAACCCCAACTTATGTATTGAGGTTTCTTTTTGAAATATCTTTTGATTTTTAGTAAGCTAACAATAACGCACCTTCTTTCGTTGAGATTTGTCCAATGGTATCTTCCACTTCAATTTTAAAGGCATAACTTCCTTCCATGGCTTTGTTGCCGTTGCTCATTACGCCATTCCAACCTACCACGGTTGATTCGTTCTGATTCGATTCAAGTGGAAATGAGCTTTGTTCATCATAGAAAATAGCATTGCCCCAACGGTCGTAAATCGTCATTTTCATGCTTTTGATAAATTTTCCTCTAATCATAAATTTATCATTATTATTATCGCCATTTGGCGTAAAAATTTGAGGACTCATCACTAATGACGGTCTGAAAATTTTAATGACATTTGAGAGTGTATTGGGCAATCGGTCGGGGTCTGACGTACTCCAGCCAACTGGGCGAGTTTCAATTTGTACGTAAATTTCTTGACCTTCGGTTTCAGGTAATGGTATTGTGTTATAAGTATAAACTCCTTGCAAATTAGAAACAAGTTCTTTGATATTATTTCCTGTTAAGGGGTCAACTTTTTGAACAATATAACTGTCTGTATTAACAGAATGGGGTTTTTCTTTAGTCCAACTAACACTTGAGCCCGAACTTCTTAAAAATGTCGTACAAACTTTTTCAGATGGTTCAGATTCTTTATTACAAAGATTTGTCCATGTCATGTAATAACAATACTGTTGTTTATTAGCATCTGCGGTCAAATCTTGATAGATAGAATTATCTGTTTTTATAAGAGAAAATGCTTCTGTGAGTGAATTGGCTCTATAATATTTATAATTATTAGGTTTAATATCGGTTGGTTTATTCACCAAATTAAAATCTCCCTGTAAATAAACGTTCTTATTATCACCAGTCATTGTTGCTAAGAACTTAGGAATTTTTGAAGGAATTTTATTCGAAATAGCTTGTACTTTAATAATTTGAGAGTAGGAAAGTGAACCATAATTTGTCCTTACCCGATAAATATAATCATTTCCGCAAGTGACTGGTTGATGTTCAAAAGACAAATCGGTAATAGAATTTGAAGCAAATAAAGTTTGATCAACGGTTCCATCAACTCTCATCAAATCTACTTCATAATTAATAAATGGTGTAGGACTGACACCCGCAGGAGCCCCTCCATTGGCTCTTAACCACGAAATAACATTCTTGTCGTTTTCTGGAATCACTTTAGCAGGCGTTGTACAAATCTCTTGGTTACTAATCTCATTTGTTCCACAAACTAAATCAACGGCTGAAGCTTGAAAGCAATACTGCTTATCGGCGTTTGGAACGGTTATTCTTACTAATTCTGTAACACCAGTTGATGTGGAACCTTGTTGAAGGAAATGGTTAGTGTAATTATTATAATTGAGCGGGTCTGTAATGTCTCTTATATAAAAATTCCAAGTTGTACCTATTTGGGCTCCCAATTTAATATCAAATTCTGCTTTAATTGTTGTGCCAGCTATTGAAATAATGTTTGGTTTAAAAAGGCTGGTAACATTAACGGTTTTCTGTCCCAAATTTAAAGAAGGGGCTAATACACATCCCCCCGTAGCTGAAACGCCTTTAATGTTAATAATCCTATTTCTGTTATCGGGCATTAGTGCTTTTAAGGTGTAGGGTAGCGTTTGCTTCCCCGTATTTTTGATAACATCACCTATGCCAGCCACTGGGGTAAAAGTTACCTCATAATCGTCAAAAATATTATTGGCATTTGTGGGGATAACGATTTGGAATTCACTGTCGGTGCAGGTATTAACGGTTGCTACGGGAGCTTTGGGTGCAATAACTTCAATGACTTGACAAGCATAGTGAATGCCTCCTCCCCCTGCTATGGCAGCAGAATTATCATATTGAATTACGACATATCTGCCCGGTCCATTATAAAGACTAAAACCATTTGCGTCGTTCGATTTTTCTATTAATTTGACACTAAAATCGTTATTAATATTACTGTAAGAACCAACTGGCAATAAGGATTGTATCGCAGCAGTATTAGACCAATGAGGACCTTCTTCAATAATCCAATAAGTATTACTGGTGGAAGATGTAACAGGAAGTGTATTTTTGAGAGTGATTACTTCGCCTTCGCATATCTTAATGGGAATATTATTAGTAGCAGTTAATGAACGACCACCATCTCCTTTAACATTTACTTTATTTCCATTAATGCTAAATTCACCTTTGACAGGTTCGGAAGTATTTTCGACTTTGCATCCTGTTTGGGAAAAGATATTTTCTGCCAGACAAGTCCATACAACAATGCCTATTAACACGGTTGTTATGTTTCGTATAATCCTATTCATATTTTATGGGTATCAATCCTCTCCAGTTCATACAGAAAATGTTATTAAATCACGTCAAAAAACATTTTGATGATTTAGTAAAACTTCATATCATTCTGAACGAAAATCTTAGG
>NZ_CBABQS010000114.1:0-10268 GCF_964672035.1 Arcicella sp. | reverse complement strand
CCAAAAGCAATATTTAAACAAAAGAGAGGTCAGTCAGAAATTTAAAGATAATATCAAAAATTATGTTACTTTCGATGATAAAAGACCTAAATGGAACTACCTAATAAAAGGTAGAGATTGACCAACTTATTATTTACTCGTTACTAAGGCTAAATATTTGCCTTGTAAGTTGTGAACCGTATGCTGCTGAAATAGTTTGACAGTTTTTATGAAATTTCAATAATAAACGAAGTAATTAATTTACAAAAATGGCCGTTTACTGGTACAAAATCATCGTATCAGTAAACGGCTCAAAAGGAGTAGATATTCTTATTTCAAAAACTTATACCAAGAAACAAAATCTCAGAAACGAAGCATAAATGAATATTTGAGATAAATATTTACCTCCCATGAAGTTCTACGAAAGTCACAGTAAGCCAGATAGACTTATCCTAAACCAACGAACAAAATCGTACATACCGATAAGTTACATTATACTCCTTAAAGGCAAGGCAAACTATACAATCTTCATATTGAGCGATGGCAGGGAAAAGGTCGTGGCCCATACGTTAAAATATTTTGAGCGTTATTTATTAACGCATGGTTTCCAGCGAGTACATCGTGAGAGTATGATAAATCCAAAGTATGTAAAATCCTACAACGAAACATCAAAACTAATCACGCTTACCAATGAAATGAGCGTCCAACTATCAAGGCGAAAAAGAGATAATTTTGTGAGTGATTTACGAGAAAAAAGCCTTAAATTTGGAGAGCAAAAGGATGGCTTAAAAGGTTAAAGCCCTTTTAAGTTATGGCGGTAGCAAAGTAGGGAAATACCTTTGCAAGGATTTAATTAAAGAGATTCAAAGGTTTCACGCTCAAATGTATGATAAAAGTGGAATAAAGCCAAAATTTGCGTAAAATATCTTATTAGGTAAAGAAATAGTAAATAATTATTCAAAATAATTGAGTAATTATCAAGAAAATAGGTGTAGAACTATTAATTTAGTTTGCCCAAATGGTTTCCGTTTGGGCAACTTTGTTTTAAAAAAGTCAATAGTAAAATTGGCGAAAAATACCTTAAATTTTAGTAATTAATAATTTAAGTTGTAACCTACGTTAAAATCTAAGAATGGTCATTGAGCCTTAATTTTGAGTTTCCAAACAACAAATTATATGCACTCCGACACATTCTCAGATAATGTTTTAATCATTTATTGTTTTGTAGATGATTTCTTAATAGGAATCAACACAAAAATAGATAAACAGCGCAAATTTACAGATGCTCAGGTAATATCAACGGCCTTAATTGCTGCTAAAAAATTCAAAGGTAATTATCATGCTGCCTTAGATTTTTTAGCTTCGTATGAAGGATTTTATCGTTTAGATAAAGGCGTTTTTTCTATGAGATTACACCGTTTAAAGCCTACCATCGCACTAATTTTTAAGCATTTAAGTTATACGATAAAATCGTTAAATGTCTCTAAAAACTATATTATTGATACGTTTACTATTTCTGTATGTCGCAATATTAGAATCAAAAATTGTCGCTTACTCACTGGTGAAAACTATCGAGGGTTTAATAACAGTAAAAAGGAATGGTTTTATGGTTTTAAAATCCAAATCATTACTACCGAGGACGGAACACCCGTACAATTCGACGTTTTTTGTGGTGAAACAGGCGATGTAACCGCCTTTCAATGTACACAAATCAATCTGGAAGAAGGTAGTAATTTGTATGGTGACAAAGCATATAATGACTATGATGAGGAAGATTTACTCTGTGAATGTGAACAGATTTATCTTAAACCGCATCGAAAAAGTAATTCTAAAAGAAAAGACCTGCCTTATCAGGTATTTCTTAAAAAACATATCAGAAAACAAATTGAAAATTCATTTTCAATGATAACTGATTTGCTACCAAGACATATTCATGCGACTTCTACCGAGGGTTTTCTGTTGAAAATACTACTCTTTGTCCTCGCTTTTACAATTTTATGAACGTTACAACTTAAATTAATTAATATCTTTTAATTAAGGCGAAAAAGATGCCCCTAAAATTAGGCTCTATATTTTAAACAACTGAAAATCAGATACTTAGCTATACGGCTATATTTATTAAACACTATATGTTTGATAATCAATGACTTACGCAAAGTAAGTGTCATAACATCTTGTTACTTTCTTTCGCATTTTTTAATTCAGAAATATTGGAAAAAGAGGTTTCAAAGACCATATTTAACATGGTAAAATAAAAGTGGCTAACCTCTTGAAAAAATAACCATCAAAAACAAGCTTAGAATCGTCTAAAAATAGGAGAAACATCTAAGAGTACCTTAAAGCCCTTTATAGCGTTCTAAACCGAACAAAAAGGGCAAAAAAGTAGAAATGTAATTTGATTCCCCTCCCACCATTAGTAAAATATAGTTTAAACACTATTATTTTTAGTAATTTTTCGTGAAAACTAAATTATTAGTTTGACCCCCTCTTTAACTTCTCTCCAAATTTGATTTTCCCTCGCTTTTCGTTTTGGCTTTCCATTCTCTTGTTTTCTTTTCCGAAAATTTATTTTTTTGAGTGCGACAGCCACTTTAAATGATATTTTTTCTTTTCATCAATGATTGTTTTATTGTTTTTTTTATTGTTCAATTGATTGTTATATTGTAAGGGGTCGTAACTCACTGAAAATCAAATAATTGCAAGACTTAAAACCTACAAATTGCATGGGAAAACCTACAAATTGCATAAAAAAAGTCTTAATATTGCACACAAAACCTACGTGTAATATTTATATGTAATATTTAAAATATTTTATATATATTTGCATTGTTTATTACAATTATTACACATACATTATTCATGCAATAATAATATAATCATCTATTAATCAACTACTTAACTTATGGATAATACCATTTTAAAAACCAAGAATAAAGAACCTCTTATCCTACTTTTGGCGAAAAATGAATTCACCGTTCTGGAAAGACGTATTTATTGGCTAATCTTGAACCAAATAGAACAAGGTTTTAATATTGACCAAGACTTATTTCAGAACAAAGTCTTCCATATTCCTCTGTCGGCTCTTAAAGAAACCAACGTAAAAAGATTAAAGGAAACGGCTGACAAACTCATGGCTCGGAAGGTAAAATATGAGAGTCCAACTGACGATAAATTTGACCATATTATTCCATTTCCAGAAGTTCGATACGATGGAAAAAAAGGATTTATAGAAGTCTATATGTATGCTCGTATAGTCCCTTATTTTATGGAATTAAAAAAAGGCTACTCTGAGTATGAGCTTTACGCTGCTCTGTCACTTGTGAGTGAATACGCTCAAAGGTTATATACGCTTCTTAGTCGATGGAAAGATACTGGGATTTGGTTTAATGTTAGTATTGAAGAGTTTAAAGTGCTGATGGGTGCTGAAGGCTATAATGATTTTTTTAACTTGAAAAAGAGAGTAATAGAAATAGCACAAAAAGAGATTAATGAAAAAACAGATATTACATTTGAAATTGAATATATAAAAAGTGGAAGGAATTTCACCCACCTTACTTTTAGAATCATTACAAAAGAGAAACAACGTCTAATTGATGCTCACGATAATGTGGAACAAGAAATGGAGACAGTTTCCAAGTTAAATATTGGTCAAATAATGGCTCAGGTCAATTCGCTGTTAACACAATATACCTTTTCGACTAATCAGCAAAGAAAAATCATAAATGAGCCAAAAATATTGCAACTATTTATTGAAGAAGATTCTAAAATTGCACACGGTATTAGGGGTGCAATAAAAAATAAAACTGCTTATATGGCTACTGTGCTTGGTTTTAGCAAGAAAAAGGTTTGATTTTAGAATAATCTAAAACCTACAAATTGCATAAACTTTTCACAGAAACATAAAATAACAAAATAATAAAACATATTTTATTATTTTACGCTATATTGAGTCTTTTAGTGCTAAAATTGGTACTTATTTTAGTGCTAAATTTAGCACTAAAATAAGCTAATTAACTCCTTATCCTACTCATTGCATAAGGTTTACTATACCAAAACCTACAAATTGCATAAACTTCATTAAAACTCTTTTTCTATTTTTTCTTGAATTGCAACTAAAATCCAATCATGAATAGATAGTCTATCTCTTTTAAGTTTTCGCCCTCGTATATCTTTTATTTTTTCCAACTCGCTTTGATATAACTTAATATTCATCGCTTTTAATGGGTCTTGCTCAGATTGCTCTAATGATGCTTCGGCAGTAGTTGAACCACCTTTTTTAATCCATTCTTGAATCTTTTTTTCGACTTGTTTACTTTCTGCTTCTTCATTTGGTACAGTTTTTTTTTTATTGGGTACACCTGATATTGCCATGATTATAAATATTTTTGGTACTATATTAAATACTAAATTATGTACTAAATATGGTACTTAAATGTTAGTAATTTTTTCAAATAACAAAACTAATTCGTTAATCGCTTTTTCATCTGTTGGCTTGACTTCCGTAACTCCAAGACCACTTGCCGCTGCATTTGAAAAAACTTTACGATTTCCAATCGGTGAATCTAAATAGGATAAATATTCAGATTGTTTTAAAAGCTCTGCTGCATCCTCGTTGTCCGCTCCTCGTGAATCGGCTCTATTGAGAAATATATATGCTCTTAATTTTGGGCTAACAATCATAATTTCAGAAACCAAAATTTCAACTTTTCTTAGTGTCCAAATATCAAATGAACGTGGAGTAAATGGGACTAAATAAACGTCCGATACACTTAACGCTGCTCTCTGACTTGATGTATCTCTACCGCCTGTATCAATGATGATATGGTCGTATTTGCTCACCAATTTTAATACTTGTGTTCTTACAGCATCTCCCGTAATCTTAACTGCGGTATATCCTATATTTCCCCCTGTACTTTCTTCTCGCCATGCTGTAAAATCCGTAGATGTTTCTTGGTCGTCAGCATCCACTAAAAGTACATCAAAGCCTTTGTTAGCTAACATAATTGTTAAGTTGGTGGCTATGGTTGTTTTACCACTTCCTCCCTTTATGCCTCCTGTTGTTATAATCATTGCAAAGTGTTTTTAGATATTATTTTTAGTACCAAATAAAGTATTAATTTCAGTATCAAAATTAATACTTTATTTGGTACTAAAAAATATTATAACTAATTGATTACAAATATTTTATAAAATTAACATTCTATAAACCTACACCCACAAACCATACATTGAATTTCTAAATCAGGCTTACCCCAAACACGATTATCACAGGCACAAACGTATTTTGCCTTTACCCCTGCACGGCTTTGGGATGCGATTTTTCCGATGCCAAAAAAGGAGGAGATTGACACATCTTTCCCTTTATAAATTGGCTGTGGAGAAGTCCTTTTCAGCCATGCCAATAACGTTTCTTCTTCCTCGTCTTCGTCTTCAATATACATCGCCATTTCTCGATTCAAACGATAGGGGAGAGTCAAACGTTTTAAATCATCTTCACTAATGTTGTTAAACACTTTTTCAAATGCTCCCTCTATGAGTATATAATGACTCATTAGTTGTCCCGTCCGCAAACCGCCTTCCTCGCCCGTATCGGAGGGCATTAAACCCAAAGATTCCATCTTATCCGCCCACTGGCGGTTATGGTAACATTGGCGAGAAGTCTTCCCAAAATCATGCTGCCAAAGATGCACCATTTCGTGTATCAAGGTTGAGTGCCAGGATTTATCGGAACGGTACAAAGAATCTGGATTGATGGATATTTCGTGTATCGCTCTGCGTTTGTTTTTGGCTCGACTTGAGGTCTTGGTAATTACAGGCGGTTGGTATTGGCGGTCTTCTTCCTGAGCCACTACCCATTGCTTAGGCACAAAAAAACCGTAAGCACCTCCGTGTCGGGAGAGGTTAATTAAACACTCATCTAATTTGCCCTCAAATAATTGTTGGTTGTAATACTGATACAAGTCTTCAAGGGTATTGAATTGCTTACTGGTCATGGCATTTTTTAATTAAGTATTCAATATTTTGTAGTGAACACTACAAAATATTGTTACACAAGTTTAGGCAATTTGTAGGAATTAACAAAATGTAACTTAGAATGAGTATTTGGGCGGTTTTTAGGCTTATTTGACTTTTTAATAGGGGGTTTTAGGATTGATTAGTGATTGATTTTGTTTCTAAATTATGCTTTAACTTAGTTTTTATTATATTACTTTATAACATAATATTTTATTATAACTTAACGTATTTATTATTTTGATATATCATAATTTATTCGTAATTTTACAGGGTAATCAATCAAAAAAGCCATGCAAAACATCAACGGTACGAATTATCTTTCTTTCAAAGAATACGCTGAACTCAAAGGAAAAACGGCAGGTAGGATATACCAGTTAAAAAATGAACTGCCCGTGGTAAAATTTGAGGATTTGGGTGTGGAGTTAATTAATTACGATTTACTTCAACTCAGCGAGACAGAAGTTAATCTGGCTCAATCCAAGTTTCAAACAACTCAGGCACTTCATACCTACGACCATAAGCAGTTAAGTCTGTTTTTTGCGGATATGATAAAGGGAAACTTTGAAGCCCGTAGTAATGCAGAAACGCTTTTGCGTGAAAAAGAATTGGTATTGGAGGAGCAAGGGCAATTGATACTGGAATTGATGGAGAAAAATAAATCTTTGGATTCGCTCTTGTCTCAGGCACAAGAAGAGAATTTGGCTTTGACTGAATCACTGCAAGAAAAGACGGCTGCCCTCGAAAAAGCGGATATTTTAATTACTTTCCAATCGGAGGATTTATCGGTTTTGACAACTGAGAAACAAAATGCGCTGGATTTAGTGGAAGAATTGAAACTGGCTCAACAAAAATTGCAATCGAAATACGATTTGAAAGCTGCGGAGCATCAAGGCTTAATGAAAGAACAAACTTTTAAGGTGTCTCAAAATGCAGGGCTTAACAAGGAAATAGAAAAATTACAAAAGGGAATAGAGGATTTGAGTCAAGAACACCAAAGGGTACTTGGACAAAAAGAGGACCTGAATAAACAATTGAACGAAATCAAAACTTTGCAACAAAAAACCTTGCACGATTTGGAATTAAAGGGGTTTGAAATGCAGGGCTTAATGAAGGAAAATACATCGCTTCAAAGTCAGGTAGTCGCCTTAACTCAAAAACTCCAAGAGGAACAAAGTTTCAATCAGCGTTTGGGGAAACTGGAGGAAATATTATTGAAAGAAAAGAAGGATTAAATTTCGTTTATTGCACTTCTTGATTGACAGATGTTTGTACTTGCTCTGCGGTGGCTGTCAATACATCTAAACCTAAGATATGCACAAATCTATGGGTGGCATTTTGGACTACTTCTTCTGACCCTAAAAGTACCGCTACGGCATAACCTCCGATATTTACCCGAATTGGTTTATTTTGTGCTAAGGATGCCGTTAAAGATTCAAGGGTTATTGGCTCACTCAATTTGAAATCATCTTTGTTAAAAAATGACGTGAGCCAATCCATTAACTCCTGTGGGGTATTGCACGTTTTAGGGTTAATTAAGACTTTGGGTAAATCGGTTTTGATGATGCCAATGAGGTACATAAGATTGAATGACGAGGTTTAAAATGGTTTTATTGGGTTCGTATATCCGCAATTTTTATTCCGTGAATTTACCATAAATTTATGAGTTGAAAAAATGGGGGTTTTGGTTTTAATTAATGTTTACTTTAAAAGTAAACATTAATTAAATGCCGTTTTCACTTGATTAATTCTCAATCTTTTCCCCTTTGTAATTTTTCTTTTTGTTGCGTTCATTGAATAGGAGCATGGGAGAAAAGCATGAAAATGTTGCTACCTCTTTTCTTTGAAATAAAGCATTTTAACTCCCAAACGAAATTGTGATGTGAAAGTGGATAGGAGTTTTTCAACGGTTTTATGTTGGTTCGGGATGGGGCGTTGTAAGGCTTGCTCGTCCACAAAAATAAGATTGTGTCGCTCTTGGATTAATTCCCCTTTTTTATTGTACTGGTTTTTAACCATGTGGCTGTTATAGATTACATATTCCAATTCCTTATTATCCCAATACTTGAATCCTAATTCGTAGTAATGAAATCCTAATTCATAATTGGAAATCACCCATTCCATGTTGGGAAGATTCCATGCCACCGTAAACCAATAATCCGTATGCTCCTGTAAGTTTAACATTTCTGCTTTATAAGATTCAAGGATGTTTTCCCGTTCCGCTGGCTCTGAAAACTCTTCTAATACTTTTTTTATCTTCGCTTTTAATTCGGCTTTTTCATCGGCTAAATTATCAAGGTATGTAATGAGATATTGCTCAATTTTTTCTTTGGTTGCTTTGGTATCGACAAAGTATTTGTGTTTGTAATAGTAATTGAGTTCTACCGCAGGAGTCCCGTAATTCACTAATTTATGGGTGCGTATATCGTAAGGAGCAAAGGGTTTAAAGTCATTCATGTACTGTTTTGAAATGTAATGAATGTTTAAATCTTCGGGAATTAAGTTCACATTATGAACGCCTGGCACAAGCTCCAATTTAGGCGTTTTGTCTAAACATTTTTCCAACGCTGCTTGGGTTTTCAAATACTCGACTTTATCAATAATTTTTCTGGTCATTGGAAGGTTTTTATTAATATTTACTTTAAAAGTAAATATTAATTTTGAAGGCAGCAAATTTATATGAAAATTTACAAAATTCTTACAAAAGGGGTTGCAACTCCCTTATTGGGCCAAAAATTACATAGCGTAGTATAACGCTCTAAAAATCAAATATTTACAATTTCTGTTTTTGAGATTTTACAAAATACAACTTGCTGATTTTCAATTACTTGACTTTTTAGAATCATTTTGATGAACATAGCCACCAATTGCGACTTTTCGATACCTGAGATATTGGTAAAGTGTCATTTTTGAAACTCCTATTTCGGTCGCTACTCCCTTATTGGGCCAAAAGTAAGGTAGCATAGCGTAAGTCGCTGAAATACAATACGTTATCTTTAAATATTTTCATGAAGTTAATTTTGTAAATTATTGATTATCAATAATTTACATTTCACTAAACTCAAATTGACCTCATTAGGTTAATGTAGCTATTTTGTAATGAACATTACAAAATAGCTGCGACTTTTATTTCTTAACCCCTTTGTAAATTTGATTATCTTTGTGGCGGAATTTTAATTAAATGCCTTTCGCTATGAATCCACAACCTCAGTATCATCCCATCGAAAATTTATCACTTATCTCTCAGGTTATTAAAGGAAGTTTGAAGGAGACTCAGGGGCTGACAAGCCTTCTCAATCAGACCAAACACAAACCCGAAATTTTAGCCGATACCATGATTAATCGGGCTATTAAACAGTATCAAGTTGGTTTAGATTTTGTGCCTATTTATCGGGAGCAACTTCGTAGGTGGCAAGAACTCAAACTTACGGATAATCAAACTACTCAGGTTGCGGAGCTTCAAAAAGATGTTGATACGATGCAGATACTTTATTCCGATGGTTTGGCAATGTCTAAGAAAATGGCGGGGTTTACCATTGATAAAGTGATGGGTATGAGTGATATAGAGTTAGCTTTAAAGGTCTTATCGGAGAGGGATTTTAAGGGTTTGTAATTCGCTTGAAATCTGTCCTAAATTAGCGTACAATTAGCACTAAATTAGCTGTTTGGTGGCTATTTTTTTTAATTTTTATCGTCTTTTGATTGACTTAATGAAGCCCTATTTTTAGGGATTTACGGTTTAATTAATGTTTACTTTAAAAGTAAATATTAATTAAACCGCTTTACTCCATTTTTTTAGCTTATCCTTTCCCTTTAAAATTAGGGATTCTTTGGGGTATTCCACAAAGAATCCTTTAGATAACTTAGGGATTCCTGCAAGGAACTCCTTGATAATCAAGGGATTCTTGTGAAAATAAAATAACGTTAAAATGCGTAAAATCTAATTAACTGATTTTCAAGGGATTCTTTCGGGATTCCTACTCCTAAACTTAGGAATCCCGAAAGGAATCCCTATGATTATCAAGCACTTAGCTTTTTTGATTTGAACTTGTATTTTAAGGGATTAGGTAGATTTATGGAAGTTCACTTAAATGTGAGGCTGACTACCTATGTAAAACATTTAAATAGTTGGTAGTGTTACAGAATGTATGCTCTAATATGGGTTAAATCACAAGAGGACAATATCTTTGTAGAATGTCTTACGTTCTTGTCAAAGTTTATTGCCCTCATTGCGAAACACCAAATGTAAAGAAGAATGGTGTAAAGGGCAACGGTCA
>NZ_CBABQS010000113.1:0-10278 GCF_964672035.1 Arcicella sp. | reverse complement strand
GGCGAAATCGTTACGCCCGCTCGTGCGAAGAGTAATTTCAGATAATCATAAATTTCGGTAGTTGTCCCAACCGTTGAACGGGGATTTTTAGTCGAAACTCTCTGTTCGATGGCAATGGCAGGAGAAATGCCCCTAATGTAATCCACATCAGGTTTCTCCATACGTCCTAAAAATTGCCGAGTGTAGGAGCTTAGACTTTCCACGTACATTCGTTGTCCCTCCGCAAAGAGCGTATCAAAAGCCAAAGACGATTTTCCCGAACCCGATAAACCCGTGATAACGACTAATTTATTGCGAGGAATGGCAACATCAATATTTTTTAGATTATTAACTCTTGCCCCTTTGATAAGGATAAAACGCTTCGGGTCAAGGTCTTCGATTGAAGTATGATTTTGATTAGTAATTTCAGTAATATTCATGAATTTATGGAATGGCGATTAGGTTTTCAGTAAGGCTAACCCCAAAAATGAGTCTAATTATTGTAACAAAGATAACAAATTTTGTAAATGTTTAGTTGCGGGAAAAGGCGGATAAATTAACGATATATCCAAAACCCCAGAGGGGTGTCATACTGGTAGAAAAATGATAAATCCCTACCAATAAGCCCCATCGGGGCGATATGTTAATTTGTAAGATTGGAATTTACGATAACGACTGACTTTACATTTCGCTCCGATGGCGCTTGTTTTCCCATTTCTAATATCTTCTACCAACATTACGCCCCGACGGGGCTATCCTATTTTTAACTATCCAACCACGCCAAATACATAATTATAAAACAAAACAATCAAATCCTGCAAAAGAATGTTTAGTATCTTGCAAGAAAATATAGTTTATTTACGTTTATAAAGACATACAAATAACAAAAATAATCACAACCATGAAAAAGTTTCTTTTCTTTTTAGTTTTATCAATTGTTTCATATACAAGTACTTACGCCCAAGACCCCATCGTAATTAAACAAGACAGTTCTGTACGTGATTTAGATGAAGAACAAGATGTGAGAGATTTACCTTTTCGTCAGCGTATTAGAATTGGTGGAGGCATCGGAGGTTTACAGTTTGGAAACCCAACCGTAATTAGTGTTTCGCCGATGGTAGGGTATCAGGCTACAAATGATTTTACCGTTGGATTAGCCTTTGATTATCAATATTATAAGTTAACTTATAATCCTAACGCTTTAAATTTCTATGGACCCAGAGTATTTGGACAATATCGTTTGCAATTTTTAGAGGGAATACTTTCAAAGGCATTTGCTCAAGGCGAGATACAAAAATATTTTATTGCTTCGGCAGGTCAATCAGTTACTTATGACCCTCAAGTTTTGGCTGGTCTTGGTGTCGGATTCGGAGGATTTCAGATAACGGCACTCTACAATTTTTCATATAGTGCAACGGCTCTTTCTCCTTATGGTAGCCCAATTGTAATCAGAGTTGGTGGGTTTTTCTTCTAATATTGATGGCAGAAAAAGAAAATATATTCCAGAATCTCCGTCCGATTTTGATTTCTGTAATCATTGGAATTCTACAAGTTTTCCTTTTTGCAGAATTATTAATTATTGCTGTAATGGCTTATTCTTGGAAAAAAGACCCACAATTATTTATACAAAATCATACCGATAAAGGATTTATTGTATTGGTGATTGTTTTGATTTTGACGTATTTAGTAAAACGAAATATTCATAAATTAAAAAATTAGAAAGGAAGCCTTCGCTTTGAGCGAAGGCTTCCTTAAAATTAGGAAAATAACACAAATACTTTCATGCAAAAATTGCGTACTTCTATATCGTTTCTAATAGCAATTGTTCTGTTAAACAGTTGTAATTCTGCCTTGCAATCATTCAAGAAAGGTCAGAAAAAATTTGATAATGGCGAATATGAATTGGCTATTAAAGAATTACAGAAATCATCGGCGGCTGGCTATGAATCGGGCAAAACCAATTATTTGATTGCAGAATCATACCGACTTTCAAATCGCCCTTTAATGGCAGGAGATTATTACGAAAAAGCCTTGACTACGGGTAGCAAAGAAAACGATTTGCGTTATCATTTGGCCACAACTCAAAAGATGCGAGGCAGGTATAAAGAAGCGAGCGAAAACTTGGAAAAATACCTCTCAGGCATTCCAAGCAAGGAATTGAAACTGAAAGCTCAAACTGAAATTGATCTTTTACCCGAAATTGAGGCCTTAGCAAATAAGAAAACGTACATCGAAATCAAACCTATGAGTTTGAATTCTACGGGTACAGAATTTGCACCAATTCCACAGGGAAACGAATTGATTTTCACGGCTTCACGTAAGGATGTGATTTATAAAAATAATGGTTTGCCATTTTTAGGATTGTATCGTGCGTCCTTGAATACGCCCACTGAAATTGGAACGCCAACGCTTTTTAGTGCTACTATTTTCAAAGACAATGCCAACGAAGGAACGCCAACGTTTTCAAAAGATGGCAAAATGATGGTTTTCGCACGGGGAAATACGGGCAAACGCTCAGACGCTTCTCCCGATGTCGACTTGTATATTTCCAAAAATATTGATGGCGTTTGGTCGGAACCCGAAATGATTTCGGTATCCGATTCTTTGGCTTGGGACGGTTCGCCCTCTTTTTCTGCCGATAATAAAACCTTGTATTTTAGCTCAAATCGTTCGGGCGGAAAAGGCGGAATTGACCTTTATCGTGCCAATATTGACAATGCAGGCAGATTTGGAAGAGCGATTAATATGGGTTCGGATATTAATACGCCGGGCGATGAAATGTTTCCGTATGTTTCATCCGATGGGAAATTGTACTTTTCTTCGGATGGTCACGCTGGCATTGGTGGTTTAGATTTATTTACGGCCACTCGGGTAAATGGTGAAATTAAAGTTGAGCATTTAGGAATCCCTTTAAATTCTCGCTTTGATGATTTTGGATTAGTGGCCATTGATTCAACCAAAGGATATTTTGCTTCAAACCGTGATTCTGGAAAAGGAGACGATGATATTTATTACTACGAAAATACACAACCTGGAAAAAAATACGAAGTTCCACCGCCAGTAATTGCCAAAGTTGAACCTCCAAAAAAGAAAACCATTCGATATTTTTTAGCGGGAAATATTACGGATGATAAGAGCCAAGCCCTTGATTCTGTGAAAGTTGCGATTATTGATAATTCAACTAATCAAGCCATTGAGGAGGTTTATACCAAAGGAGAAGGCACTTTTGGGAAGGTGAAAATGGATGAAGAAAAGACTTACACCATCGTCACCGAAAAGAGAGGATATTTCACCAAACGTGAGCCTTTTACGATGGTCGGAAAGTCAGTTCCATTGGATAAATTGACCAAAGCAGAGACTGATACTACCTTTTATGCCAGTATAAAAATGACAAAACCAGAGGTAGGAAGAGATATTACGACAACGTTCAGTATTGCTCCAATTTATTATAATTTAGATAAATCCGACATCAGAAGTGATGCTTCGCCAGAATTGGATAAAATTGTACAAATATTAGTTGACAATCCTAATATTAAATTAGAATTAGGCTCACATACTGACTCACGGGCTACGTCTGAATACAACCAAAAATTGTCACAAAGACGGGCAGAATCAGCCGTTAATTATATCATTTCACGAGGAATTTCATCTACTCGTATTGTGGCAAAAGGTTACGGAGAAAGTCAATTAGTAAATCAATGTGCCGACGGAATTCCATGTTCGGAAGAAGAACACCAAGCCAATCGTAGGACGGAGTTTAAGGTTTTAGAGGTGAAATAATTGAGATAACTAATTAGACCAAGGATTTTACGGATTCAACAGATTTATACGGATTTTTTTAAATTTTATCCGTGTAAATCTCTTAAATCCGTAAAATCCTTGGTCTATTTTTTTTTGTGGTAAATAGTTTCCTATCAAATAATCCAACATCTTATCCTCATAAATTATCTCGCTTTAATGATATTTTATATCTTTACGAATCATTCATCTAAAAACATTATTCATGTACATAGGCTCAATTGACCAAGGCACAACCAGCACTCGTTTTATTATTTTTGACAAACAAGGAAATCAGATTTCGGTCGGACAAAAAGAACACAAACAGATTTATCCACAAGCAGGTTGGGTTGAACATGACACAAACGAAATTTGGCGAAATACCCAAGAAGTTATTGGTTTAGCGTTGGGTAAAGCCAATCTTTCTGCTACTGATATTGCAGCCGTTGGTATTACTAATCAACGTGAAACTACCGTTGTTTGGAATAAAAATACTGGGCAACCTTATTATAATGCCCTCGTTTGGCAGGATACCCGTGTGGGAAATATGGTGGTGGAATTAACGAAAGACGGTGGCGCAGATAGATTTAGAGAAAAAACGGGTTTGCCTTTGGCTACGTATTTTAGTGGACTGAAAATCAAGTGGTTATTGGAAAATGTGGAGGGGCTTCGAGAAGATGCTGAAATTGGAAATGCCGTTTTTGGCAATATGGATACCTTCATTATTTGGCATTTGACGGGTGGAACGGATGGCGGAATCCACATTACGGACGTAACAAATGCGAGTCGAACCCAATTAATGGATTTAAAAACTTTGGCTTGGGACGATGAAATCTTGGCAACTTTGAATATTCCAAAAGCCATGTTACCAACCATTAAATCAAGTAGCGAAATTTATGGTGAAGCTCGTGGCGTGTTGGCGGGCGTACCCGTTGCAGGAATTTTAGGCGACCAACAAGCTGCATTGGTCGGACAAACTTGTTTTGCCCCAGGAGAAGCCAAAAATACTTACGGAACGGGTTGTTTTATGTTGATGAACACAGGTATAAAAATCACGCCTTCCACTTTTGGACTACTCACAACCGTAGCTTATCAGTTTGGAAATCAGCCCGTTAATTATGCACTCGAAGGTTCAGTTGCCATTGCGGGGTCTTTGGTTCAGTGGCTTCGTGATAATTTGGGCATCATTAAAAAGAGTTCGGACGTGGAGACTTTGGCGAATACCGTTGAAGATAACGGCGGTTGTTATGTCGTCCCTGCATTTTCGGGTTTATATGCCCCTTACTGGAAAGCCGATGCTCGTGGAATTATTGCGGGTTTAACCAGCTACGTAAACAAAGCGCACATTGCAAGAGCAGCTTTGGAAGCAACCGCATTTCAGACTTTGGAGGTTTTGGAGGCAATGGAAAAAGATTCTGGTATCAAGATTTCTTCGCTTCGGGTAGATGGTGGAATGGTTGTAAATCAAACACTGATGCAATTTCAAGCAGATTTGGTGGAAGTACCAGTCGTCTGTCCAGCCATGATTGAAACTACTGCTTTGGGTGCCGCCTACGCCGCAGGTTTGGCCGTTGGTTATTGGACAGATTTAGACGATTTAAAACAAAATTGGGGAATTGCCCACACGTGGAAACCCAATATGAAGGCTTCAAAAAGAGATAATTTGGTTCATTATTGGAAAAAAGCAGTGGCAAGAAGTTTTGATTGGGAGGAGTAAAAAAATAAACTTAAAAATTGTATTATAAAAAGTTTTTTTTAAAACCCTTAAATAATCGTACCTTTGCAGTCCATTAAAAGAAAAGTAAGCTAAATCGTTGAAATTTAGTTATTTACAGGGCGTAAATATTAGTTTTAATTGGGATTAATAATATTTTTTTTACAGCAGTGATGTTGCAATATTTTAACAAAAGAAAAAATGAGAAAGCGAATCGAAAAAGTTGATTTGACTCCCGAAAGAAGGGAACAGACTCGTCAAAGAAAAGACGATGTAAGCCGTGAATTAGGACGTGAAGTGCCTGTAAGAAAAACCTACGGAGATAGTGACGAGAGAAAAGAGTTTGGCGGAGAACGCAAACCTTACGGAGAGAAAAGAGAATTCACAGGTGAAAGAAAACCGTTTAATGCTGACGAACGTAAACCTTACGGAGAAAAAAGAGAATTTACAGGCGAAAGAAAACCTTACGGAGAGCGTCCAGAAAGGAGAGAATTTACTGGTGAAAGAAAACCTTTTAATTCTGACAAACCCTACGGCGAAAGAAAGGAATTCAGCGGCGAACGTAAACCTTACGGAGAGAAAAGAGATTTCAATTCGGGTGAACGTAAACCATACGGAGAAAAAAGAGAATTTACGGGTGAAAGAAAACCGTTTAATGCTGACAAACCTTACGGAGAAAGAAAAGAATTCACTGGCGAACGTAAACCTTACGGAGAGAAAAGAGAATTTAATTCAGGTGAACGTAAACCCTACGGAGAAAAAAGAGAATTCAATAGCGAACGTCCAGAAAGAAGAGAATTTACTGGCGAACGTAAACCATACGGAGAAAAAAGAGAATTCAATTCGGGTGAACGTAAACCTTACGGAGAAAAAAGAGAATTTACAGGCGAAAGAAAACCATTTAATTCTGACAAACCTTACGGCGAAAGAAAAGAATTCGGTGGAGAGCGTAAACCATACGGAGAAAAAAGAGAATTCAATAGCGAACGCCCAGAAAGAAGAGAATTCACTGGCGAACGTAAACCATACGGAGAAAAAAGAGAATTTACAGGCGAAAGAAAACCATTTAATTCTGACAAACCTTACGGCGAAAGAAAAGAATTCGGTGGAGAGCGTAAACCATACGGAGAGAAAAGAGAATTCAATAGTGAACGCCCAGAAAGAAGAGAATTTACTGGCGAACGTAAACCTTACGGAGAAAAAAGAGAATTCAATAGCGAACGTCCAGAAAGAAGAGAATTTAATTCGGGTGAACGTAAACCTTACGGAGAGAAAAGAGAATTTACGGGCGAAAGAAAACCATTTAATTCTGACAAACCTTACGGAGAGAAAAGAGAATTTACTGGTGAAAGAAAACCTTACGGAGAACGTTCAGCACCAGCATCTGGCGAACGTAAACCTTATGGTGATAAGCCCCAATTTAGTTACGGTAATGATAAAAGAAAACCCGTTTCTAAAAGATTTGATAAAGGAGATTTCAATAAGCCCCGTCCAAGTTTTGGGGATAAACCTTCTTCCGAGGAAAAAAAAAGCCGAGGCGAGGGAAACGATAAACCAGAGAAGTCTTATGGATCAGCAAAAGTAAATTTTGGAGGAAAAAATCTCTTTAAAGCGCATAATCCAGCGGAACAATCTGATAAATGGACACCAACCTACAAAATAGGTCAATACAGAGATACTGCTCCGAAGAAAGTTCAGAAGAAAATGGAAGCATCTGAGAAGAAAAATAGCTCTGAAATTCGATTGAATCGTTTTATTGCCAATGCAGGAATTTGTTCACGTCGTGAAGCAGATGACATTATTAAGGCAGGAGAAATAACGGTAAACGGAGAAGTTGTTACTGAAATGGGGCATCAAGTTCAACCTGGTGATGTGGTAAAAATGGGTAATAAAAAGTTGAGTCGTGAGAAAATGGTGTACGTTTTAATTAACAAACCCAAAGATTTTATCACCACAACAGAAGACCCAGACGACCGCAAAACGGTAATGGATTTAGTGAAAAATGCTTGCGAAGAACGTATTTATCCAGTGGGTCGTTTAGACAGAAATACAACGGGTTTATTACTTCTAACGAATGATGGAGAATTAGCGGATAAATTGACGCATCCTTCAAACGAAGTTGAAAAATTATATCAAGTAGAGCTTGATAAACCTTTAACAGCCGAACATCAAGAGCAAATTTTGAAAGGAATTACTCTTGAAGATGGCGAATTTAAAGCGGATGAAGTAGGAATTGTTACGCCAGATAACATGGTGATTGGCATCAAAATTCACTCGGGACGTAATCGTATTGTAAGACGTTTGTTTGAATCTTTGGGTTATGACGTACTAAAACTTGATCGTACAACTTTTGCAGGATTGAACAAAAAAGACCTTCCACGTGGTTCTTGGAGATTCTTGACTGAGAAAGAAGTGGTTAAATTGAAGTTTTTTAAATAGGCATTACAGCGTTTTATTGATGGCATGACTTTGAGTCATGCCATCAATTGACAGAAAAATAAGCTTCTGATTTTCAGGAGCTTATTTTTTTCAATCAATCCTATTTTCCTGCACTATTTTTAAGCCATAAAAATGCGACAATAAGTACGAGATTCCCACTAATAAAACAAAAAGCCCACGGATTGAACGGATTAGACACAGATAATTTATAAAAATCCGTATCTAATCCGTTCAATCCGTGGGCTTTTAAAATATTAAAAACAACTATCGCAATTCAGCAATAGGAGCAAAGTCCATGTCCGTAAAATCTAAATTTTCTCCTGCCATTCCCCAAATAAATGAATAATTGGTGGTACCGGCACCTGAGTGAATCGACCACGGCGGTGAAAGAATCGCTTGATGATTTGCCACGACCAAATGACGAGTTTCCTGTGGTTGTCCCATCAAATGAAAAACTCGGTGGTCAGCGTTGAGGTCGAAATATAAATAGGCTTCCATACGTCTATCGTGTACGTGAGCGGGCATTGTATTCCAAATACTGCCAGGTTTCAGAACCGTCAATCCCATCACTACCTGGCAACTTTGAAGACCATCTCGATGAATATATTTATAAATGGTACGTTCGTTAGCCGTTTCTTGGCTTCCCAACGTTACGGGCGTAGCTTCTTCCTTACTCATTTTGCGAGTCTCATACGCATGGTGAGCGGGAGCCGATAACAAGAAAAATTGAGCGGGGTTTTCAATATGAGTACTGGTAAATACGACTGATTTTGACCCTTTTGCTACATAAAGTGCATCCAATTTAGATAAAGGAAAAGTTTTGCCATCTACCGCAATTTCTCCATCGCCCCCTACGTTAATTATTCCAATTTCACGACGTTCTAAAAAATATTCAGATTTTAAATTATCGTACGTTGGTAAAGTAATGGCTGTATTTACAGGCATAGCACCACCTATCACCACACGGTCGTAGTGGGTATAGTACATCTTGATTTCATTGTTTTGAAAGATAGATTCAATCAAAAAATTGTCTCTTAGTTGTTGAGTATTAAAGCTTTGTGCTTCTCTCTGACTGATAGCTTGATAAATTTGCATAATAGCGTTTTGGAGTAGTGTTAAAGGGTTTTAAAAATTATTTTAATTAGTACAATTGTAATATCATAAGTCTATGAATGCTATTTTATACTGAATGAAAATAAAAACGGCTAATTATCAAGGACATTTTCTTGATAATTAGCCGTTTAAAATATGGACATTCGCACTTTACTCTCTAATTTGTACAAAATTATTTTTTACCGAAGCTAAATGATACATACGCTTGGATGCCCGTGTTACGCATTTGAAAATAATCCGATAAATTTTTATTATTAGTGATTGCAAAATCTTTATTTACGTCCGTCATTCCTAAATAATAACGACCCCCAAGCGATATATTATCCAATACTTTATATTCAACCCCCGCTACTGCACCAGCATCGAAATTATTGAAAAGCCCTTTGTAAGTAATTGAAAATAAGTCATTTATAACGCCAACCCGAGAATTAACCATGTAACTAACTTGTGGGCCAACCTGTAATTCTAATCCTTCTGCTACTGGAAAAGTTATTAATAGTGGAACTGAAACGTAGTGAATTCCAACATTACCAACGCTCGCAACTTTAAAACCCTGCATTGAATACAAAATCTCTGGTTGGAAGCCAATTTTATCGGTTAATTTCAACTCTTTGATGGCAATCCCGGCATGAAAAGTTTCTTTTGGCGTGAAAATATTGGCTGGTTCAGGCGATACCAAAACGTCTGAGTGAGAATATCCTACTTTGAAAGCAACACTTTGAGCATTGATATTTGTGAAGGCAATAAAGAAGAGGGCGATGGCTGCAATTAACTTTTTCATGATTTCTATTTGTTATAATTTGGTTTAAATATTCAAATCTGAACTTATAACGCAGAAAGTCTTCGGAGGTAAGTTAATGAAACGTTAATGCTTGTTAAGTATATGTTAATGGTGAAATAGTAAAGAAAATGCCCCTATTTTAAACAAATAGTTTGCTTAAAATAGGGGCATTAAATTCCTGATAGCTAAGTATTTAGTCTTGTTTTATGGAGTTATTCTTTTTGTCTAAATTCATTTGATAAAAATAGGATCCTAAAAGGCCTAAACCACCAAAAATAAATATCATTGAAAAATGGGCAGTATCTCCATCAAGATTTGTTAAACTTTCTAATAAAGAACCCATCAATAAGCCAATTCCAAAACCAACCAAAACAAACCCCCAACGCAGCGAATGGCTTGGATTAACTTCATGCGAAGTTTTTTGTGGAGGAACAATTCCTTTGGCAATCATGGCCATTCTTTCGTCATTTTGATA
>NZ_CBABQS010000112.1:0-10912 GCF_964672035.1 Arcicella sp. | reverse complement strand
TCCACCCGAATAAGATGCGGAAAAAACACTTCAAAATCAGCCGATTGAGCAATGAATGAAATAAGTAAGAGTAGATACATAAGAAATTTAAACATAGCGGTAATCTTTTTTTTCTGTAAAAGTATTACGCTAAAGTTCTGTGAATGAGGGATTTAGCCCTTTTGGGGAGATTGGAAATGGAAAGGAGTAAAATCAAATCTTTGATAGTTCATCAAGGTGATAAAATATTTCCCATACCCGTATTAACTATTGGTTTATTTCAACTCAAAAACCAAGTTGTTCAATCACATACGTTGGAAGGAAGTCATTTTCCTATTTTCCAATCTATGGAAGAAATAGAAGATAAATTAGCGCCAGAATTCAATCGAATTAGTAGGCAATTTATTGTAAATCGAAAAGTCATAAAAGATGTTTCCAGGTATTTTGGCCGTAAATTATTAGTCAATTAAACCATTCCTTTTTCAGAACAATTAATGATCAGTAAAGATAAAACGGCTCATTTCTTGGAATGGCTTGCTGAAAATTACCCCCCCCAATGTCCGCTTCCGAACCATATTTGTCCGTTTGACGCACTTTTTGGTTTACACATCTTCTGTCATTTTTTAATTTCGAACCATCAAAAATACAAATACAAAAATAATTACCAAGATTGATTAAAAGTGGCTGGTTGAATAATTTGAAATTATTCAATTACTTCCCGTAGGCTGAACTAAAAAGTTTACGGAATCGCCCGTTCGATTTATCGACACAGTGGCTCGATTACAACATTTAGTAAGTAAAAATAATTTTACACACCAATTATACATCATGAATCTGTTACAGCTTTTCGTTTTGAATGAAAATTGAGTTCATTTTATGTTTCAAAACTTGTACGGTGGATCTAAATAAGGAATAAGGTCAAAGAGGTTTTATAACTTTTTAATGAAATGAAAAATATTCTTGTAGCACAATTGATTTTTGTGTGTTTTTCTGCTCAAATAGTAGCAAATCAAATTAGTTTTTTCAATAATGGTGGTGAAAAAGGAATTGCCCGTTACTATGCTTCCAACCTTAAAGGAAGATTGACCTCATCTGGAGAAAATATGATGATTTACAACTTACCGCTTCACATTCAAAATATCCCTTAAATGCCTTAGTAAAAGGCACTAATGTATAAAATAATCTAACAGTTCAGGTTCGGACAAATGATTACTGCAAATGTGAAGAAGAAGATAAAACTATTAACTTATCGAAAGCAGCCGCTTCAAAATTACGTATAATCGTCAACGGAAAAGCAAACCTAAGGTTGGAAGTTGTGGCACAACCAGCGACTGAAAAAATAATTGATAAAGCACTTAATAATCTTCTGAATAAGGATCGGGAGGTTACCTCATAAGAAGAAAATAAAGAAACAAGAACTATTACTGTTGCTGTTGTAAAAATACTCGTTGAACCTTTTTTCGTGAATCCTCCCTACGATATTAGTGGTTCTGAGAAAAATCCAAAAGGTTTTGGTGTGCAAGTAACGGCACTTTCAAGCCCGAATATGATCCAAGATTTATACGACGAATTACTGGAGATGGGTGTGAAAAAAGAAGAAATTTATGTGTAAGTAGGAGAGAAAGACACTGGGAAAATTTTTAGAATAATTTTTAGCGAATTTTTTACGAAAGAAGGAGCAAACGAAAAGTTGACTTGATTTTCGCAATAAGGCTATAAGGGCGTAGTTCGCTCGCATCATAATTTGTAATCGGATACCCCAATTATAGAGACAATTTTTGACTTTAATGGTATTTCACAAACAAGCTAACGTCCGAATTGTAGGTAAAAATACCAAAAAAAAGAAAATAAATAATTGATAATTAGATACTTGTGTTACCGAACTTTTTGTTTAATGCGAAATTCTGCTAAGAAAGTACAACCCAACCCTAATTATTTCATTATTGCTAAAACCTGCCGGAGAAACTATATTATCTATCTTGTTGGCATTGACCAATTTAAATCACAAAAATTAATAAAATAGATGTCATTTTTACACGTGGATTGTGAATAAAACGACCAAATCTAATGTCAACGTTATGGTTCGATGATAAGTGTTTCAACACAACAGTGCGCTGAGCCTCCATCGCCGATATTAAATAATCCAATGGATGAGGCAATTGTTTTTCTACGAGCATTTTATCGCTAAAGTACAATACTTTAAAGAACGCTGAAAGGTGTGTACACCGGGTAAGTGAGGATACCAAGCCCCTGAACGGAGGTTAAAGATTTGAATTGTCGTGGTTTGTTGCGGAATTTTTCGTAGTTAGTCATTACTTTTTATGGCAAAGTTTGCACGCACACACGATATTAATTATACACAATTAGTATTCAAAATATCTAAAATAAATCCATTAATAATTTTCAGAATAATATCACTTTTACAAAATTTATGCACAATAAAATCACTTTGTTTCGAGGTAGACACCAAAAGTTATGTCTTCTACTTACTATTTTAACGCTTCTATCCTTTACGGACATTGAAGCAAGAATAGCTAATTTATTGCCGATTAATTCGCCATCACCAGTTTCTCGCTCGCCAGTGGTCCGATTGGTACAATGAAGAAGTCATTGGGTACAAATTATAGTATTAATAAAAACCATGATTCAACTAAAATTCTGTTAATACTTTAATTTTTAAAATCAACCACTAATTCCAATAATCATGAAACAGATTAAACAAATTTTTTCATTACTATTTCTAACAATATTGTTAAGTAGTAGTGCAATGGTCTGTGCACAGACCGAACCAGAGTACCTCCAAAATTGGACTCAACTCAAAGAAGCGGATTTTTATTTCGATGTTTCTTATGCAGTCGTAAAATGTAGTCCAACATCAAAAGCAAAAGTTTTATTAAATGCCTTTAATGAAGGTGGTTCTTATTTAAAAGTTGGCTTTAAGTTGGCTTTGAAAGATGCCAATGGCAATAAGGCTATAGTAGAAATTGCACCATTCGCTACAAAGCTTGGTGATATGTTTATCGCTTCTTGTGATAAAGAAGATCATTCCAATTTAAAGTTTGATGTACCTGAAGGAATAGATGGTGCTACCATGAAAATTGAAATCACTTATACCACAGGATCATGAGAAAAATAATTTCAATACTAATAACGATTGTATGCTTCGGTGTTAGTACACAATCTTTTGCACAACTGTGTAATACGGTTCCTGTAATCAATAGTTTTTCCCCAAATACTGGCTATATTGGAAGTAAGGTTACAATTTTTGGTGCAAATTTCGACTCTAATACAATCTCTAATAATGTAGTATATTTTGGATCAACAAAAGCGACCGTTATAAGTGCAACTTTTGGACAATTAGAAGTTATCGTACCCGTTGGAGCATCTACAGCTCCAATTTCAGTTACAAATCAGTGTAAACGTACTGCGTATTCTACTGTATCTTTTAATGGTATATTTTGTCCAACACCAATGAATAGTCAAACCTATAATAATAAATCATTTGACTTAACTGGTATAAATGGCGCATACAACATGATTTCACAAGATTTAGATCTTGATGGAAAACCTGAAGTAATCTCATCAGCCAATAGTGGTAATTTATCAATAGCCGTGAATAAATCTACCCCTGGATCTCTCTCCTTTACTGCAATTAACAGCAATGCAGGTGGTCAAAGTATCTATGCAGCAGATTTTGATGGCGATGGCCTAAAAGATTTACTATCCACCTCTAAAGTGAGTAGAAATACGAGTACACAAGGAAATGTTTCTATGGCGCCGTACCAAGCTATTCCAGCGGTCAGTGGTTACCAAATTGCAGCAGGAGACTTTAACAATGATGGTAAAATTGATATCATTGGAGGTAATAACGGTGGCGTGTATTTAGCCTTTAATACCAGTACAGGTCCTGGAAATATTTCATTTGGCCCTGCCCAATTTTTTGGGAATGTGGAAACAACATGTACCGGTATTCAGGTAGCAGATATAGATTCAGATGGTAAAACAGATTTTATTGCCTCTCAAGGAAATTCAAATAGAGCTGTTTCTATTAGAAACACCACTACAGTAGGTAGCATGACCCCATCTTTTGAAGCACCCGAATATTGGTCTTCTGATTCTGACCCTTCAGATGGTACAGGTACCTACCCTTATAGAGCACAGATTGCTGATTTTGATAAAGATGGAAAAATTGATTTTACTTCTTGTAATTATTCTGGAGCAACCAATGTTGCCATTTGGAGAAACATTTCTAATGTTGGTGATATTGTTTTTGCGCCCACTGTTAACTTACCTTCCCCAGGAGGCAACTATAGAATTGGTGTGGGAGATGCAGATGGAGATGGATACCCTGATGTGGTAACTAAATCATTGGCAGTTAATATATTCTCAGTATACAAGAATACTTCTACAGGTGCTGGTTCTCCAACTTTTGCTGCCAGAATTGATTATTCATCCAGCTCGCAAGCAGAAGTTTCTGGTATTGTAATTGGTGATTTAGATGGTGATTTTGTACCTGATATTGCTACTTCAGGAATAAGTTCGAATCGAATTTTATTCCATAGAAACACAAGCTCACAAGTAGACAATGTGCCGCCAACTGCCATTGCACAAAATATAATTGTAGGATTGGATCCAAATGGTACAGCGACAGTTGCTGCTTCACAAGTAAATAACGGGTCTTCCGATGCTTGTGGAATTAAATCTATAACACTTTCACAAACGCTTTTTACATGTGCTAATATTGGTGCAAACTCAGTAATACTTACCGTTACAGATAATGCCGGCAATGTAGCTACCGCAAGCGCTACCGTTAATGTGCAGACTGCAGCAATTATTGTTGCAGGTCAAACTACAGTTTGTCAAGGTGGAGTTATCCCTCTTACAGCGAATGTAGGCGATTCTTATCAATGGTATAAAAATAACGTTCTTATTGGTGGGGCAACCCTAAGGAATTATACCGCCACCCAAACAGGTTCTTACACTGTTGCAGTGACAAATTCTGGAGGATGTTCTGGAACTTCATTACCTACAGTATTAACCGTTAACGAGAACCCCACTGTAAACGTACTTGAAGGAAATAGCGTGTCTTTATGTAGTGGAACAGCTAAATTAACTGCTTCACAATCATCTATTTACCAATGGATGAATAATGGAGTAGATATAGCAAATGCTACTCAGCAAACTTATAATGCTAATACTGCAAGTAATTATAGTGTACGTGTGATAGACTTATTTGGCTGTTCTGCAGTATCTTCTACGGTTGTGGTTTCGAATGGAGCTCCTAAAATTGGATTATCTGAAGGCGATATACTAATCTCAGATAATAGTCTGAGTGATTTCGGTAATGTATTGCCAAATGCTAATAAGGAAAAGACGTTTACTATAAGTAATACGGGTACTAGTACATTAACTGTCTCACAAATTTCAATTGGTGGGGTTAGTGCGCAGTACTTTAGTATTACTGGTGCACCAACATCGGTAGCAGCAAATTCTTCAGCTAATTTTAAAGTGGTTTTTAACGCTCCAAATATTACTGATTATAGTGCTTCTGTTACTGTCCGTAGCAATGCCTGTGATAAAACTGTAGCTACTTTTAATTTAAAGGCTAAGATTACTTGTGTTGCAGCTTCTGTAATAGCACCGGCTAATATAGTTGTAAATACGGATGGCAATAATTGCGCTGCAACTGCAACATATATTGCCACTATTGCGGGAGACCCAGCACCAAACGTGACCTATTCATTTTCTGGTGCGACTACGGGTAGTGGTCAAGGAATAGGTTCTGGGAGTATATTCAATTCAGGCTTAACTACTGTAACAATTCATGCAATCAATGAATGCGGAAATGCTTTACAATCATTTACTATTACAGTAATTGATAATATCAAACCAGTAGTATTGGTTCAAAACAAAACGATCCAAATAGATGCAAACGGAGTCGCAACAATTACAGCGGCCGACATTAACAATGGGAGCACAGATAATTGTGGTATTGCAACTCTTGTTTTGAGTAAAACAGCTTTTGACTGTACAAATGTTGGAGCCAATACGGTGACTTTAACAGTAACGGATGTCAATGGAAACGTAAGCAGCAATACCGCTACGGTAACAGTCAATGCTTTGCCATCCGCAACGGCCAGCAGTAATTCGCCTATTTGTGCGGGAACGAGCTTGAATTTGACGGGTGGTGGTGTAGGCAATTACGCTTGGAGTGGACCGAATAGTTATGCTTCGACTTCTCAAAGTCCAACCATTGACAATGCCACGGTAGCGGCAACTGGTGTTTATACCCTCACAGTAACCTACGCTAATACTTGTACTTCAACGGCCACTACTTCAGTAATGGTCAATTCACTGCCATCCGCAACGGCCAGCAGTAATTCGCCTATTTGTGTAGGAACGAGTTTGAATTTGACGGGCGGTGGTGTAGGTACTTACGCTTGGAGTGGACCCAATAGTTTCACTTCGACTTCTCAAAGTCCAACCATTGTCAATGCCATGGTAGCGGCATCGGGTGTTTATACCCTCACCGTAACCAACCCCAATAATTGTACTGCAACGGCCACTACATCAGTAGCAGTTAATTATTTACCCACGGCAACCGCCAGTAGTAACTCGCCCGTGTGTGCAGGAAATACCATTAGTTTAGTGGGTGGTGGTTTGAGTGCACCATCAATTGTTTCTTCGGGGTCGTATGCGTGGAGTGGGCCAAATTCATTTAGCTCAACTTTACAAAATCCAAGCGTTGCTTCAGCAACCACGGTGGCAACAGGAACTTACCAATTAATTATTACCAATGCGAATGGCTGTACGGCTATCGCTACCACCTCGGTAACGGTCAATGCTTTACCCACGGCAACCGCCAGCAGTAACTCGCCCGTGTGTGCAGGAAATACCATTAGTTTAGTGGGTGGTGGTTTGAGTGCACCCTCATTTGTTGCTTCTTCGGGGTCGTATGCGTGGAGTGGGCCAAATTCATTTAGCTCAACTTTACAAAATCCAAGCGTTACTTCAGCAACCACGGTGGCAACAGGAACTTACCAATTAATTATTACCAATGCGAATGGCTGTACGGCTATCGCTACCACCTCGGTAACGGTCAATCCAGTTGTGGTAATTCCAACACCACAAGCTAATACTCAGATTATCTTTGGCGGGTCGGTAACGCTTACCGTCACGGGTTGCTCGGACGAAAATGATGTATTGAAATGGTATCAATCTTCGAATAATACTTTGGCAGTGATGCCCGTTTCACCTACGGTAACTACAAATTACTACGCCAAATGTGAAACAACGCTCAATACTATCACCTGTATTTCTGAAAAGTCTGCGAATGTAACTGTAACGGTTTTATCGCCAACTCCACCTGTATCAACGGGGGCTACCAATTGTCTGGGAATAGCCACGACCATAACGGCCACAGGATGCTCAGGGGCAGTCGGTGCTTTTGTCTTGAAATGGTATCAAAACACTGATGATGTATTGGTATCAATGCCTGTTTCTCCTTTGGTTTCAACTGATTATTATGCCAAATGTGAACACACTTTCAACGCTGTGACGGCCATAAGTGCCAAATCAAACGTAGTAACCTTGACGATTCTAAATCCACCAACCCCAATATCAACGGGCGGAACGATTTATAACGGACAATCAATTTCATTAACTGCCACAGGTTGCAGTGGAACATTAGGAACATTGACCTTGAAATGGTATCAAACCTCGAATAATGCCTCAGTTACGATACCCGTTTCGCCAACGGTTACCACCCAATATTACGCTAAATGTGAACAAACAGCCAATACTGTTACTTGCCTCTCCGCTAAAAGTAATGACGTAACCGTAACGGTTGTAAACAGAATCTTTGTGGATATTACTAAAATAGCTGAACCGATTCAAAATGGTAACTCGTGGGCAACGGCCTACGGAAGTCTCCAAGCGGGATTAGAAATTGCAGCTCCGGCAGTAGAAGTTTGGGTGGCCAAAGGAACGTACAAACCCACCACAACCACGACTCGAACCATTTACTTTAATATTCCAAATAACGTCATTGTTTATGGTGGCTTTGCTGGCACAGAAGACAATTTAATTGACCGTAATTTTAGGACTAACGTAACGGTTTTGAGTGGTGATATTGGAACGCAAATTCTAATGAATGATAACTCCTACCACGTAGTTACTTTCAGTGGTTCGAGCAGCGCTACCATTTTGGATGGTTTCACAATTACGGGAGGTAATGCCAGTTTTGACCCCAAGGTTAACGGTCTCCCTTTGCCTAATAATTATAATGTGACTAATCCTCCAAACGGAGTTCCTAATCTAACAGGGGGCGGTATTTTAATTGATAATGCTGGTAAGCCAATCATTACCAATTGTATCATTAACAAAAACACAGCGTGGTTTGGAGGCGGTATTTTTTGTTTGGATTCCAGTACGCCAAGCATTCAAGCGTGTGATATATCAAACAACGAAGCTACTTTTGGGGGAGCCATTTATGCCCACAACGCCAGTAATTTTACGATGAAAAACGTCTTGATGGCGGTAAACAAGGGGAATGGTGGCGTTTATAACAACACCTCAAACCCAACATTAACCAACTGTACCATTGCCAGTAATGGAGGTTATAATGGCGGCATTTTCAACTCAGCCAGTCAGCCAGTGGTGAAAAACTCAATTCTTTGGGGCAATGTTGGACCTTTCAACGATAATCAATCCATCATTTCGTATTCCATCGTACAAGGCGGATATTCAGGCATTGGGAATCTTACGGTGGACCCAAAATTTATTAATCCTGCCGCATTTGGTGCCGCTCCAAACACCACTGGAGACTATCATTTACAAGCAACATCTTTAGCCATCGACCGTGGAGATAATGGCCCTATTTCCTTGACGGACAAAGATTTGGATGGTAATTTTAGAAGATTTTCAGGCGGCAAAGTGGATATAGGCGCTTATGAATTTCAAGGTATTGGAACGTCAACCTTGGTAATTAGTGTAGTCACGGGACCTTGGGAGGCTAATTCAACGTGGGATATTGGCAGAGTTCCTCGATTGGGCGATTACGTCATTATTGACAACAGTCATATCGTAACTATCAACACTTCGGCTATTGCCAAGAATTTGCAATATCGTGGTAAAGGAACACTCAAATTTAACTCAACCACCAGTAAACTGGAACTGGGATTTTAACTATTCATGGACGACTTCAACCGATTGAAGTCGTCCATTATTTTCATTTATCTTTTTTCTTCTTAGCATGTTAGCTAATCTACCACTTTTCAGCGTTGTTTAGACCTGCTATATTGGTATATGATTAATTTTTCAGTCCTAAATAATCACTTTATATTCTAAGAAATCACCTAAAAATCTCATTACGCCACATGATATATTAGGTAATTAACCACAAATTATTCATGAAAACTTATAAAAGTACGAATAATCGAAACAGAATCGTATTAAATCAGAAAACCAGACTTAACGTGCCCATTAATTTTGTCATAATGCTAATCGGAGAAATCAATTATACAACTTTTATCATGACTGATGGAAGTAAACGAGTAGTAGCTCACACCCTTAAATATTTTGAACCTTTTTTGGAAACGCACGGCTTTCAAAGAATTCATCGAGGTAGTATGATAAATCCTATTTTTATGAATAAATATTGCCAAGAAGCAAATGTAGTAACCATGAGAAACGGAATGTCAATGAAAGTTGCTCGCAGTAGAAAAAATGCATTCTTGGTTGCTATTAGGAATGAGGTCACAAGTTCCTAATTGGGCTAAAAGTAAGATAGAGCCCCTGTAAGTAATTGAATAGTAGAAATTTACAAGGTATTTTTTTTAGGTTTCCTTGCCCACAATTCTCTGCAATGCCTTGACATGTTGTTGCTTGTAACCCGTTCCACAATGCACAACCATATCGGCAAACAACTCCGCAACCGCCTGATTTTCAATGAAATCACCTCTGCAAACATCCCAATACTGCGTTTATAAAGCGGTTTGACATCCCGTAAAACCGTCAGGCGTAAATCATTGGTGGTAATTTTACCGTCCGAATCCTTATCACAGGGAGAAACTTCGATGAATTTACCGTGACACCAAGTCTGATAAACTGCGTAGGTTACCCCAAACTTGGTAGCCCCTACCGCATCATATTGCGTAACCGTGAAAAACGTCCCACTATTTAGCAAAGATTAGTCAGGTTACTAACAACCTTACCACTCGCATTGATGCAGTCCGCATTATAGACGATAAATATATTATCGTTTACTTCTCCTATTCTTCCTGTACTCGTGGTTTCTCAAAAAATGTGACGAAAAATTACGGCTCAAAATTTAACGGTTTTTCTTCATCCTTGGCCGGTAGAAACACTCGGTCCCCGTGGCTGAGTGTCCTCACCAGCCAATTTGCGTCAGCAACTTGCCAAGCCATTTTTTTTCATAAATAACTTATAATCAGTTAGTTTAATTTCTATCGCACAATGGCTGGTGTGGACACCAGCCACAGAAATACCAGTTTTCTATCAAGATATTTGACTAAGGTATCACGGGCTTGGAATCCAAAATCATGCTTCAGTTCCAGTGCATCAATGTTCAAAATTCTGCAATTTGTCTTTACACCATTCCAGAGAATTTCAAAAGTATCACCATCAATAACACGGGTACACCGAACCGTAACCAATGGCATCGACTGAGAAAACGCATTAATCGAGGTACGAAGAAATGCGAGCGTGAGTAACTTTTTCATCGTGATATGGATGGTAATGTTGACTTGTAAATGATGCTACAATGATACACTGACTGTTTGATAATAAATAAGGAAGTAAATCTGAGAAGACTGACATACTCTCGAAAAAAGACTAATATTAGTCTTCTAATGCAAGAATAATTTTCTATATTTCTACTTTTCCAACAATTTATTTAAGTTATTTAATTAGT
>NZ_CBABQS010000111.1:0-11008 GCF_964672035.1 Arcicella sp. | reverse complement strand
TTGTAATAAACTTGTTCATCGTATTTTTGCTTGCGTTAAACGAAAAGAATGTTATGTCGAAAACTATATCACAACCAATAGTTTTTGAAAAGTAATTTGTACTTTTTTAATACTTTTTCCTTGTTTTTACCATAGAAATCGTCCCAGTGAACACTCGCCACGGATGTAATATAAAGACGTTGGGAAAGCGGTTACAGATAATACAAAGATTCAAATTCTTCTGCCTAAATTTGGCAAAAATTATATTGAGAATTAGCGTGAGGATTGAAAAGCTAATCCCTAACATCTAATCCCCAATCCGTAAATAAAAAACATGACTACTAAAAACTTTCAACAAGCACTAAACGAAGAATTTTCTCAACAAACTTACGGCGAAAATCCAGTTGAATTATACGAACCCATCCGCTATTTAATGGCTTTGGGGGGCAAAAGAATGCGTCCGTTGATGACCTTAATGGCAACTGCATTATTCACTGATGATTGGCAAAAAGCCGTGAAACCTGCCTCTGCGGTGGAGGTTTTTCATAATTTTACCTTGATGCACGATGATATTATGGATAATGCGCCGCTTCGTCGTGGAAAACCAACGGTTCACGAAAAATGGAATGCCAATATCGCCATTCTTTCGGGTGATGTGATGCTCGTACAGGCGTATGAACTTTTGATGGAAGTGGAAGACAGCCGTTTCAAAAAAGCCATGAAACGCTTTAATCGCACGGCGGCGGAGGTTTGTGAGGGACAACAATTAGACATGAATTTCGAGAGTCGTGAGCAAGTTACCGAAGCGGAATATCTCGAAATGATTAAACTCAAAACGTCCGTTCTTTTAGGTTTTTCCTTAGAATTAGGCGGAATTATTGCGGGAGCAAGCGATAAATCGTGTGAATTATTGTACGAAATAGGTATTAATATCGGTTTAGGTTTTCAGTTGAAAGATGATTTATTGGATGTTTACGGCGACCCAGAGAAATTCGGCAAGCAAGTAGGCGGTGATATTATCTCCAACAAAAAAACCTTCATGCTCATTGAAGCCATCGAAAAAGCATCGGGCGAAACCAAAGAAAACTTAGATAAATGGCTGAATATCAAAACGTTTGATAATGCTGAGAAAGTGAAAGCCGTTACGGAAATTTATGATTCATTAGGAATCAAACAATTAGCCGTAGCCAAAATTAATGATTATTTTGACAAAGGATTAAAATGTTTAAATGCCCTGAAAGTAGATGAAGAACGCAAAACTGAACTAAGAGCCTTTGCGGAGATGTTGATTGATAGAGAGGTGTAGTTTTAATATGAGTACTGTCATTGCGAGTCAAGAGAGTGTCATTGCGAGCGTAGCGAAGCAATCTGTTAGCTTATGAGCATAAGATTTTAAACTCAATTGCATCAACCCAACAGATTGCGTCGTTGCACTCGCAATGACAAAACCCACAAAATCCCAAATCCAAATATGTCATTAACCTTCATTTTTATAGGAATTACCGTTGCCCTTAGCCTTTATGCTTGGAACAATCATAGCATCATGAATAAGTGGATTATGAATCCATATTCCGCACAGCGAAATCAAGAATATTACCGTTTCCTTACGTCAGGATTTCTTCATGCCGATTATGGACATTTGTTTTTCAACATGTTTACGCTATTCTTTTTTGGGCGAAATATTGAATATTATTTTTCTGCCCTTTTTGGAGAAACCACAGGAGGAATTTTATACGTATTGTTGTATTTAGTAGGGATAATTGTGGCCAATATTCCATCTTATGTCGATCATAAAAATGATAGCGGATACAATGCGCTGGGAGCATCTGGTGGTGTTTCTGCCGTAATTTTTTCGTCCATTTTATTTGCTCCAACGTCGAGTATGTACGTCTATTTTATACAAATGCCAGCCTTTGTATTCGCTATTTTATATACGGCATATTCAATTTATATGTCGAAACGAAATTTGGATAATATTGGACACTCTGCCCATTTATACGGAGCGGCTTTTGGCGTAATTTTCACCTTAATTTTAAAGCCAGATTTATTCACCAGTTGCATCGCACAAATATCCGCTTATTTGCAGAACCTTTTGTAGGTAATCTTGCAACACGTAAACGATGAACAGTTAGACCACAGATTTAACAGATTGTACGGATTTACACAGATAAATATTGAAAAATCCGTGTAAATCTGCTCAATCCGTTAAATCCGTGGTATATTGTTTTCGCAATAATTTTGGATTCTATTTTCAAACTACACACTCTACAACCGCCCGAATCTTTTCAAAGTCTGAATAAACGATTTCATACTCAGGGACTTCTGAAAGTCCACCCATCGCAATTCCTGCTTTCCGATAAATCATTTCAGATTCTCGGCTTGCCTTGCCTGTGAGGTGTAAGGCATTTACGCCCGTATGGATTAATGTTTGAGCATTATCGGCATTTATGCCACTTCCTGCCATGATTTCGATTCTGCCATTGGCTTGTTTTACTAAGTTTTCAATCGCTTCAATGCCTTCCGTAGCCGTATTTTTTTGTCCCGAAGTCAAAATTCTATCACAACCCGTTTCGATAATATCTTCGAGCGCTTTTGAATAATCGGGAGTCATGTCGATGGCTCGGTGAAAAGTTACTTGCATGGGTTTTGCCAAAGCCACTAATGCCTTTGTTTGGGTTATATTTACTTGTCCATTCGGCTGTAAAACTCCCAAAACTATTCCTTCGCATCCAAGTACTTTTGCCATGCGTATATCTGCCTGCATGACGAAAATTTCATCATCCGAATAGCAAAAATCTCCTCCACGAGGGCGAATCATGGCATGAATTTGGATATTGACTCGTTGTTTGGCAATTTGTATTAAACCAGCCGAGGGCGTTGTACCTCCTTCGTACATCGAACCGCAAAGTTCAATGCGATTTGCGCCACCTTTTTCCGCCGCCAGACATGATTCGAGTGAGAAAGCACAGACTTCAATTTTGATAGATTTATAATTAAAACGCATTTTTAGAAATTATTTTTGATAAGATATAATTTTTTTAAATAAAATTAGTTAATTCAACACAAGAATTTTTTATTAAAAAAGTTTTTCGTAAGCAAAAAAATTATACTTTTGCAATCCTGATAAAAAACGATAAGAATTTAGAGTTTAATATTCTTATTTTCAGAACTTTAAATTAGTAATTAATCGTAACCAAATTCATAGATTATGTACTGGACACTTGAATTAGCATCCTACCTTGAAGATGCACCATGGCCTGCAACAAAGGACGAACTTATTGACTTCGCAATCCGTACTGGATCGCCTTTGGAAGTTGTTGAAAACGTGCAAGAATTAGAAGATGACGGACAACCGTATGAAAGCATCGAAGAAATCTGGCCCGACTATCCGACTAAAGATGATTTCTTCTTTAACGAGGATGAATATTAACAATTTATTAATGCCACCCAAAAAAGGTGGCATTTTTTATTTATTGTACGCTGAATCTCCTGATTCGGCAACATCGACTCTAAAACCGAATCAGGAGATTCGGCTTACATAATATGAAAATTAACCATATTTCTCAGCTAAATCCTGATACAAAGGTTATTATTTTTTCTTTTTTACAAGACGATAGTTTTGTAAAAAAACTTCAGAAAGTTAGTGATGATTTTGAATTAAATCTTGAATTAGTAAAACAAGATTTTAAAGCTGATTTGAAAGAATTTCAAGTTGTCTATTCTCCTAACAATCAGAAAATTATTTTATTAGGTTTGGGTAAAAAACCGGACTCATCCGACATCATCAAAGCCTTTCGAACCATGTTTTTAAAGCAAAAATCCAAACTTCCCAATGAAGTTACGATTGATGTCCAGAATTTGCCTGATGAATGGATTGAATGTGCTATAATTGGCTCGATGTTAGGAGGTTATGATTTGGATTTATACAAAACGGAAGGAAGAAAAACGTTTCCAGTATTTGAAAAAGAGGGAATTATTAATATTTTATCTACGTCAGAAAATGCCAAAAAATCAATTGTTAGAGGCAAAGCTATTTCAAAAACGCAGATGCAAATGTTTGATTTGATGAATGCTCCTGCCAATAAAAAAACGCCCTACGTTTTAGCAAAATGGGCGGTTGATTCGGGTAAAAAGTTTGATTATTCCGTAACGATTTTAGAGAAACAACAACTCAAATCTCAGAAATTAGATGCTCTTTTGGCAGTTGGACAAGGCAGTGAACATCCGCCAGTTTTGATTATCATGGAATATAAATCGCCCGAAGCTAAGCAAAAAATTGGTTTGGTAGGCAAAGGCGTAACGTTTGATACGGGTGGAATTTCGATAAAGTCTTCTACCAATATGCACCTCATGAAGTCAGATATGGGCGGAGCGGCGGCCGTTTTTGGCACGATTGAATTAGCGGCAAAGTTGAAATTACCCGTGCATTTGGTGGGTATTGTGCCCGCCTGTGAGAATTCGGTGGATGGAAAATCTTTCAAACCGAGTGATGTAATTGGTTCATATTCAGGCAAAACCATTGAAATTATTGATACCGATGCGGAGGGAAGATTGATTTTGGCGGACGGTTTAAATTATCTCGTAAAAAACTATCAACCCGATACCATGATTGATTTAGCCACGCTCACTGGCAGTTGCGTAGCGACTTTAGGTTACCATGCCGCAGGGATGTTTACAAACAATGACGAATTAGCCCAAAATCTCACAAAAGCCGCCGACCAAACGGGCGAAAGACTATGGCGTTTGCCTTTGTGGGATATTTATAAAGAAGATATTACTTCTGATATTGCCGATGTTCGTAATTATTCGGGGAAACCAATGGCAGGAGCAATTTCAGCGACAAAATTTTTGGAAGTATTCACGGATAATCATCAAAATTGGGCTCATCTCGACATCGCAGGAACGGCTTTTGGTGATACAGAATTTGCTCCACAGCGTACAGGGACAGCTTTTGGGGTTAGATTATTGTTGGAGTTTTTGGAGAATATAGTTGTAGTATAAATCTATAAATGGCTGTCATTGCCAGCGTAACGATGCAATCTGTTGAGTTTTTGAAAGGAACTTTGAACTCTTAGCGTTGTGTTCCAAGTCTTTTTCATCATTCTAAAAGATTGCTTCGTTTCACTCGCAATGACAACTATTCAAAGGTTATCAATTTGCAAAAACTCAAAAAAATCACTAATTTGGGTTTACCAACAAACCCGCAAACCAAAATGTCCCAACCGCTCTCATTCCTCTGTCTTTCCACCTTTTTTAAAGGCAATGAATTCCTTCGCTCGTGCAAGCAAGCGGGCAATACTGTTTATCTTTTAACCAATAAAAAATTAGAGCATAAGCCTTGGGTTCGTGAATATATTGATGAAGTTTTTTATGTAGAAGAAAAATCCGATGGCTCGTTTGATATGAACGAAATTATCATAGGACTTGCCTACATGATGCGGTCGAAAAAAGTAGATAGAATCGTTGCATTAGATGATTTTGACGTTGAAAAGGCGGCTCATTTGCGAGAACATTTTCGTATTCCGGGCATGGGGCAAACCACCAGTCGATATTTTAGAGATAAATTGGCGATGCGTATGAAATCCCAAGAAGCGGGCATAAAAATACCGATGTTTTCAAGTCTTTTTAATGACCAAGATGTTTTTGAATATACCCAAAAAGTAACTTTTCCAGTCGTTGTAAAACCACGCTCGGAGGCATCGGCAACGGGTATCAAAAAGGTTCATAATGCCGACCAATTATGGGAGGTAATCCATCATCTTGGCGACCGTCGGCATGAATATTTGGTAGAACAATTCCGCCCTGGGGATGTCTTTCACGTGGATTCTTTATCGGTGAATGGAAAAATCATTTTTAGTCGATGCAGTCAATATCTTTCAACCCCAATGGAGGTTGCTCACGGTGGGGGAATCTTTCGCTCGGTGACGGTACGTTTTGATTCAGAGGATGAGAAAGCCTTGCAAAAAGTCAATGAGGAAGTAATGAACGCTTTTGGTATGAATTATTCAGCCAGTCATTCCGAGTTTATCAAGGACCATGAAACGGGAGAAATTATCTTTTTGGAAACGGCTTCACGAGTTGGCGGAGCGAACTTAGCCGAAATGGTGGAGGCTTCATCGGGCATAAATTTATGGCGTGAATGGGCAAAAATTGAAACCGCCATGGCAAAAGGAGAAAGTTATGATTTACCCAAAGTAGAAAATAATTATTCGGGCATTGTGATTTCTTTATGCAATCACGAATGCCCTGATACGGAGAGTTTTAACGACCCAGAAATATTCTGGCGAATGGAAATGGAACATCATATTGGTTTCATCGTAAAAGCAGATAATCGAGAGCGAATTATTGAATTATTAGATAATTATTCACAAAGGATTTATGATAAATTTCATGCTTCCGCTCCAGTGCCTGATATTTCTTCGCATTGATAGGAGTAAGGGGGAAAAAGGAGGAGGGAGAAAGGAGAAATTATGATAAATTTTCTCCTTTCTCCCTCCTCCTTTTATCCTTATTTTCCTTCCTGCTGCGAAGCGAGGCTATTTCCGCTTATAAAAATACAAATGAACAGGTAAAAAATTAGGCCCAGTTTCGCTTATCGTATAATATCCTGAACCATCTTGAGAGAAACAAACACCTTCGCCCTGCGGTTCAGCCGTGTAAGGAAGCATCGTTGGGGTGCGTTTTAAAGCATCGGGAATACTTTCGTTCGTATTCCTTCGCCAATGAAAAACTTGCAGATAATTTTTAATAATTATTTCCTTATTATCGACCGAAATATTTCCATCCGTTATATAACTTGGCGTACCTGGAATATTCGAAAAATTCAGTTCTTGTACGAATTCGGCGGTGGTAGTTTGGGTATAAGATTGTGGATAAGACAATTTGTACAAGCGTTTATTATTCTCTCTTTTGCTGATAATAAAAATATCTTTAGAATATTGGTCAATCAAAAAACATTCAGCATCTCTTGGTCCGTCGGGATATTTGAATGATATTTTCTGAACATTTTTTAGGGTAACATACTGAGCGGTAGTTGCCGTAACATCAGGCTCTGGGACTCTATAAATAGCTGATTCGGGGTGCACAGCATTATTATCACCAATTTCTCCAACATAAAGGTAAGAGCCTTCAGGAAATTGTGCCATTGAAATTGCCTCCCAATCACGATTTGTTGCTCCTTCTAAATTGAATTCACGGGTACCTTTTCCATTAGCATCCAACAAAAAGATGCGGTTTCTATCACCGCTGTCATTGTGCGTCCACAAAAAGCCCTTATTTCGATAGCTTGCTACTATTCCAGATGCTTCCTGTATTTGTCCAACATTTTCAATTAAGCCCAAATCTTGAGAATCGTTAAAACTATCAATTGGCGTCATCATTTCAGTACATGATACACAAAGTATAGCTAAGAGGTATTTTTTCATAGGTTTAAAATTTTTAGGATAACTCCCGACTCACTTCGTCAATTTCAACTTCTGGAGTAACTTTTACTTTTTTAATTCTTCGAGTATCTACCGAAGAAATTCTGAATTTAAACTTTTCATACTCAATTTCTTCGCCTGCATAAGGTAGCCGAGTGAACAACTCAATCATCAATCCACCCAACGATTCGCTGTCGCCACGAACTTTGTCGAAATAATCATTTTCAATATTTAGCGCTCGACAAACATCGTTTAGTGCGACTTTTCCTTCAAATTCATAAGAACCATCAATTAGTTTTACGTATCCCAAATCTTCAACATCCGATTCATCGTGAATATCTCCCACAATTTCTTCGATTATATCTTCCATCGTTACAATGCCTTCCGTCTCGCCGTATTCATTTACAACCACTGCCATGTGAACTCTTTTTTCTTGGAAATCGTACAATAAATCATCAATCTTTTTACTTTCAGGGATAAAAAAAGCATTTCTAATTAATTCTTGCCATTTAAAATTTTCATCTTTATCAATGTGCGGTAAAAGGTCTTTCATATATAAAACACCATCAATTTTATCAATAGTTTCTTTATAAACGGGTACCCGAGAATAACCAGATTTATTGATTTTATCCATCAATTCATGAAAATCGTAATTAATATCAAAAGCGGTAATATCCCTCCGAGAGCGCATCACACTTTTAGCAGAAATACTTCCGAAATTGACAATTCCTTTCAAAATATCTTTTTCTTGAGCGGTTGTATCCTTACCCGTTGTTATTTCTAAAGCATGATTCAACTCATCAGCAGTGATACTGTAACCTTTACGTTCAACCCTTTTTTCGATAATATTACTAATTCCTAATAAAACAGACGAAAGTGGCGAGAAAATGGTTGTTGCCACGTAGATTAATTGAGCCGTAATTTTGGCAAAACGCAAATTATTTTGCTGAGCCCAAACCTTGGGGATTAACTCTCCAAAAAAAGTAATGATAAAAGTTACGCCTACCAATAAGATTAAGGTTGCTACGAGTCCTTCTTTTTCCTTTTCACCAACAATTTCCTCTGTCATATACGTGGCAATGGTAATGAAAGTAATGTTGACTAAGTTGATGGAAATCAGGAGGGTGGCTAATAATTGCTGAGGTTTATCTAATAATTTTGCAATTGTTCTTTCACTACTACTTTCACTTTCACGACAAGCAGCACGCTCTTCGGCAGAGAGAGAAAAAAAGGCAACTTCTGAACCTGCCAATAAGGCAGAAAGAAGCAATAGGCCTACGAGAACCAAGGCATTGATTCCATATACACTGTATGAAGAGGTGCTATCAACCTGCGCTAAAAGCACCAAAATCGGGTGAGGTTCGTCGGATAATCGTGTTTCCAAAATATTTTTGTTAAGGTTTTAGGGGTTAGGGGTTAGGTTTTAGAAGTAAGCGAATGTTGAGATTTATTTCTTCAAACCTAACCCCTAAAACCTTGGAAATAATTAAAATGGTAAATCATCGCTTCCGTCTCCGCCAGCGTTTGTGTCAAATTCAGGAGTAGGAGCTGCCACTGGTGCCGGAGCAGGTCGAGGTGCTTGCGCCTGTGGAGCAGAACCGCCTTCTTGGTTATTATCTCTTTTGCTACCAACCAAGGTCAAAGATGTTCCTCTGATTTTCACGATTTTACGAGCAATACCATCTTTGTCGGTATATTCTTCGGTTCTGATTTTGCCTTCTACGTAAGCAGAATCGCCTTTATGGAGGTATTGTTCAGCAATATTTGCCAAGTTGTCCCAAAGCTCAATTCTGTGCCATTCGGTTTGTTCAACCCGAACGCCTTCTTTGTTATTATAAGCTTCAGAAGTGGCAATACTGAAGGATGCTACTTTTGAGCCACTTGGTAGAGAACGAACTTCTGGATCTGAACCCAGATTTCCTAATAGAATTACTTTGTTTACGCCTGCCATGGTTGTAGTTTTTGTTTAAATTTTCATGAATTTACAGAAATCTTTAAAATCTACATCAATTTTTAATAATAATATACCTAAATCCTTTCAATATTCTAAAAATAAATTATTCTATACTTTATATTTAATCTATTTGGTCGGAAAAATAAAAGATGTCAAATAATTATTTACCAAAGTTGATTTGGGCAAATCATCCACTTCATTGAGCGAATACCACTGAAAATCTGTAGGTAAATTTACCATAAAATCAGGATAAATTTCAACATGCCAAAACTTTGTTTGAATCTTTTGGTGCGTTAAAATATGCGTGTAAATAATTGATTCTCTTTTAATTATAGAATTTTTCAATAAATCGTTTAGAAAAATATCACCCGAAATGATATCTTCCAATGAATCCGTATTTTCCGATAACTCTTTTAAATAAAAATCATACATACCCGACCAAACATCTTTGTGTGTACGCTCATGCATCACAAAATTACGACTTTGTTCAATGACAAAATAATTAAAAAATCTTTCTCGAACTTTTAGTTTCTTAGATTTAACGGGTAAGACACTCACCCACCCCATAGCATTCGCCACACATTCTATGGACAGCGGACAAAACATGCAATTGGGCGAAGATGGTGTGCATTGAATGGCCCCAAACTCCATAATTGCTTGGTTATGAATATCACAATCTTGATTGGGAAGTACCGTTTCAGCAATTTTTGTAAATACCTTTTTAGCCTCATTGCTGGCAATATCCGTAGTTTCTCCAAATACCCTTGAAAGTACCCGATAGACGTTTCCATCCAATACCGCCACTTTTTCGCCAAAAGCAAATGAGGCAATTGCTGCTGCGGTGTAGGTACCAACTCCTTTTAATTTTAAGAGTTCATGATAAGTAGTTGGAAATTTCCCATCGTAATTTTCAACCACCATTTTTGCGGTGGTATGTAAATTTCTCGCCCTCGAATAATAGCCTAAACCCTGCCAAAGTCGTAGCACATCTTTCTCATCAGCCGCCGCCAAGTCTTCGACAGTCGGGAAGGTTTCAATAAATTTAAAATAGTACGGCATACCCTGAACCACACGAGTTTGTTGGAGTATAACCTCGGAAAGCCAGATAAAATAGGGATTATGGATATTTCGCCAAGGCAAATCACGTTTGTTCGTTTCGTACCAAGCGGTTATTTTCTGAGAGAAAAAAAGGTATTGCATTAATTGTGGATAAAAGATTTTATGATGAAATACAGATTATAAATTAAGCCCTTATTTTGAATTTTAATTCCCGAATCACTTCAAAATATAAACTACCTATTATTTACGATATTGCCAAATGTCTAACAATTAAGCATTTACAAAAAAAAAATGGCATATTTATTTTTTTGTTTCTTTCATAATTAAAATCAAAGCCTTACCTTTGTGTCCCCTAAGAATCAGGGGGGGCCAAGAATAATCGAAAAAGCTCGTTAACGTTAGGTTAATGCGTTCATTATCAGGAAAGTAACGAAAAAACCATTATCGTTCAATATATTTTTTAACTTAAAATTTTCAACAAGTGACTAAGGCAGACGTAATCGTAGAAATTTCAGACAAAACTGGCATCGACAAAGCAGATGTATCAAGTGCAATTGAGTCGTTTTTCTCAGTAATTAAAGACAATCTCGCAAAA
>NZ_CBABQS010000110.1:0-11160 GCF_964672035.1 Arcicella sp. | reverse complement strand
ATTGTAGAGCCTTAGCAGGGGGTTATTATCTGATAATTTATCTTACCGCTCTCTAATTTTAAAGTCTAAAAAACAACCAGATTTTCAAAATCTTCAAGATTTTGTTTAAAAACGCACAAATTAATTAAATCATCAAAATGTATGCTCTTCCAATCGTATAAACGTAATTTTATAGAGACTAAAAAAGTCGTGGGAAATTTTTTACTTTTCTTTAGCTGCAACCATGTATGGACGAGCGAGTTTTGAGCTACTCAGAAAACGAGTGGTCATAACCAGTAAAAGATAGCTTTTTACCAAAATTGACGAAGAACCAAATCGAAATCGGTGCGCATTTCTCAGTTGCAACCTACATTATACAAATCTATAAATAACATTTAAAATACTAAAAATAATAGCTTAAATAGGGTAATTCTACGTGTATGGAATACCATTTAGATTGTATAAGTTTGTGAAATATAAACTACCTAATTTTACGATGAGATTTAAATTACACCTTAGACCAATGTCCTCTCGTCCACGAGTAATGTGGAATTATCATTATCCACTTTCTGCTTTTTTGTATTCAAAAATTGCTTCAGCAGATGAAAATTATGGTATATTTCTCCATGATACTGGCTATAAATTGAACAAAAGCAAAAGTTTCAAGCATTTTACTTTTTCAGATTTACGGTGCAAAATTGGGAAATCCGACACCAAAGGATTCGAGGTTGTTTCGCCCTTGATTGAGTGGACAGTTTCTTTTTATATTGATAAAGCAGCGGAGTCATTTATTGTTGGGTTATTTCAGGATCAACAGGTTCACTTATTTGATAAATTTCATGATGCTTTGTTTACGATTGAGCGTGTCGAAACACTTGCTGAACCTGTAATTATGCCTACAACTCGACTTAAAGCGACCTCTGCCATGGTAGTAGCTGAAAAGATAAACGACATGGATCAATACCTTGAACCTACGGATGAAAGATTTAGCAAATACTTGATTGATGGACTTAGAGATAAATATTTGAGTGCCATGATAGAGCGTGGCGAAAACATTAATCCAGATTTTCAGTGTCAAGAAATTTCATTCAAATTGACCGAAGTAAGCAATATCAAATCTCGAAAAGTAACGATTAAGGACGGCAAAAGTTCTGCTACGGAAGTGAGAGGTTTTCGTAATTTTGAGTTTGAATTGACTGCACCAGAAGAAATTATTAAAGTTGGACTTTATGGGGGAATGGGCAAGGAGGCGAGTCAGGGATTTGGGTTTTGTGAGGTTGTGGGTTAGTTAGAAATATGTGTTTTAAAAATTCTGAGAAATGATAAAAGAACTGATAAATTTTACAAATAGCTTAGATTCTGAACTTAAAGCGATTGGCATGACTCCTAAAGAGGGGCTACATATTTTATTGAGTTTTGAAGAGCAAGACGGTCAACTTTCTATTTCAAACAAGCCTAAATCTGAGATTTATTCCAAGAAGGATAAAGAACTGACTTCCGCTAAAAAGCGATTTGCTACATTGGCTAACTTAGCTTGGATGGTGAATACGAATAAATGTTTTGATTTACCATCAAAGGGGATTCATTCGTGCTCTCCTTATTGTTTGGCATTCAAACGAGAATCTATTCGGGGTGGTGCTAAGTTTAACGATGCCAAGATAAAACTGTATGAACGAATAAGTGCGTACTTTGATAAATCACTTGAACTTTTGGAAGATGAATCCGAGAAAGAAAGAGCCAAAGTATTCAAATTTGCGTTAAATGGTGAAGAGAAAGTCCATTCTTTCCTTGACCAAATTCCTGAATATTCCCAATTGAAAGATGCTGAATATATCGTTTTTTACCTTGATATTAATGAGGAAAAATATAAAATACCTAATGATAAATATTTAGGTGGAAAGCTATTTAATACGGAAGAATATAACGAATTGGGGACGGATAATCAAGTTTATGGTACAAGCAATTTTTTAAATGGCTTCAATACTAAAAAGCCTTATTTAAAACATCAATCTGCCTCATTTGATATTACTGGGAGGGTTTCCGCCAATGATGCCAAGACTTTATTTGAGTTTGAATCTATTATCGGGAGAAGAATTTTACCAAACCCTTTGCCGATTTTTGTATATGGGGATGAATTAAAGGCTTCCATCGACTTGTTCAAGGCAGATGCACTTGATGGAGGGAATAGGAAAGGGCATAAGGATATTATTGATTCGCTTTTGAAGAAATTAAGTAAAGAAACTATCGGTAATTATTATCTACTATATTATGAACGTGGTGAAATTAAAGATTTTGATTTTGTGAGCCAGTTTCAATATCGACTAATTGATAAAAATGAGAAAAACTTTAAAGTCTTAGATGTTTTTAATGAAGGAAAATCCTATCAAATTAATGACGTTTTTGAATTTCAAAGTAGAATTTTACCTATCCTATTTAATAATTCTTTGGTGGTGAAAACCAAAGGTGAAGGTCCACCAATACTTAAATATTTTGATGACCTCGAACAAAAATATTGTGATGATAATAATACAACGATTTACAATTTAGTGATGACTTATAGAGGTGCTTTTTACGATTTTATTTATAAGTCTAAAAGAAAAAGTATCAATGAAACCATGATTAATCATATCGTTATGACTGGTATTTACAGCGATTTAAAGAAACTTAATGGAGCTGATGATTCTCAGGAAAGAAATAGGGCTTATAGTATTAAAACCAAGTTAAATATTTTATTCAGTTTTAGACAATTTAATAATCAATCAGATATGTCATCAATTATCCCAGCACTTACCGAAAAAACTCGCCAAGTGATAAACAATTCGGATGTTCATTTTGAAACAAATGAAGAGTTTGCATTTGGAGTAGGGCAACTCATATACTTTTTACTAAATCAGAGTGAAAGTAGTAATAAAAGTCACGCAATGCTTGAACCATTCGTTTTAAAAACAGATGTGAATTCACTAAAAGATTCAATAAGAAGATTACTTATCAAGTACGCATATAAGTTGTCATTAGGACGTGGGAGAGTAGAAAAACTGGTGGCTGAAATTCAAGGGTTTACTTTTGAGGGAAACTTCAAAGATTTGCATGAATTCATGTTTACAGGCTATTTTACCGATTGCTTAATTTACGAAAAATCACAAAAAGAAAATATTTCAGAAATTTAAAATCAAATCTATATCATGTCATCTTTCAATAACAGAGTTTTCGGATGCGTAGTCATCAAAGCCATTAATTCAAATTACAATGCAGATTTTTCTCATCAACCACGCACTTTGCCTGATGGGACAGTTTACGCAACTGACAAAGTATTAAAATATTCAATTCGTAATTTCTTGAAAAAGGCATATTCTGAAGAGAAAGTGTTTTATTTCAAGACATTATCTGACGAAATGCAACCAAGAACACTCGACGAAAAATATGAGTTTCTTTTTGGTAAATATCCTGATATTAAAGGCAAAGATGCAGATAGTCAAATTCGTAAAGTTGTAATGAAAAATTTGCTCTCTTGTCTTGATGTACGTCTTTTTGGAGGAACGTATGCAAGTACTAATAAAATTACTTTTTCTATTCATGGACCAGTTCAAATAACTCATGCAATTGACCAATATAAAAAAGGTGAGATATATTCCGAACAAATTATGTCTCCTTTTAGAAATTCAGGAGATAAAAATGCTGATTCGACTATGACAACGCTTGGCTCACAATCAAAGCTAAGTGAAGGACATTATGTACATGGTTTTTCAGTTAATCCACAAAACATTGCTGACCAAGTTGCTTTGTCTGATGGAACGACTTTACAGCATGAAGACATACAAAAACTAAAAATTGGTCTTACTCGTGGGGTTTCTTTTTATGATTCAGCCGCAAAATCTGGTTCAGAAAATGAATTGATGCTTTGGGTGCAACTCAAAGAAGGCTCATTGATTGTATTACCCTCTTTTGTAGAGTTAGTAAAAATTACTGTCGATAAATCCATTGATTTGACTGGGATTACAGAAATTTTGAATCGCCCACATATCGCAAGCCAAGTAGAAAGAATTGAGATTGTTTATGACCAAACGGCTACTAAGGTCTTGGGGATTCCTCAAAATGCAATTGTTTCAGATTTAAACCAATAGAAAATGGCAAAGCACATTATATCGTTTGATTTGCGTGCTGATTTTGCCTGTTTCAAAAAACCTGATATTAACGAAGGAACAATTTTGACTTTTAATAGCCTCCATAAACCCGCACTGTTAGGGGTTTTAGGAGCAATAGTTGGACTGAAAGGCTACAATAAAAGAGGAGAATTTCCAGAGTATTATCAAGCATTTAAAGATTTACCTATTGGTATTGAACCAATTGAGGGATTTCACGAAAAAGGTAATTTTAGTAAAACAAACATAAAATATACAAATACTGTCGGATATGCCAATGCAGATGGAACGTTGATTATTACGGAACAAACTTTAATCAAACCAGCCTTTCGTTGCTATATTATGGTAGATGATGAGATGGAGCATCAGGCAATATTGAAAGAAAGAATATTGAAAGGAGAATCTGTTTATTTGCCTTATCTTGGTAAAAATGAGTTTTCTGCATGGTGGGACATTGAAACGGTTAGAGAGTATCAATATTCTGAGGTGAAAGAATTGACAAACTCATATGAAGTTTCAAGTTTATTTGTCAAAAACTTTACTTTAAAAGATAATCAAGAGGAAGATAAGGATGATTTCAACTTTTTAGATATGTCAGAACCAAAGCAAATATTTGTTTTTTTTGAAAGATTGCCAATAGGTTTTGATGAAAAATTGTTTCAATATCAATTAGAGAAGTTTTCTTATACAAACATTAATTTTATTCCTTCCAAAATACTTTCATCATTGTATTTTTTGAAAGATACTTCCAAATATGTCCAACTCTTTTAAAAAAATTAAAACTATAATTGAGCAAGAACAACCCTTCGGTAAGTTCTTGCTTGATTCTGCTTTATACCTTGCCCATAGACATGATTTACATGAATCTGAACCATTAGAAGAACACATAAAACTGGTAAATGATTATTTATCCCTAATTGTTGAATCAAATAAATTAGATTCAACAATTGATAAGCTCATTGAAGATTTTTTAAAATTGAATAAATTTGAAGAATATCAAATTGAGCTTTTGGGAGAAAAATTAAAATTATTTTTTTGTCGTACAATTATTTTTCACGACTTAGGAAAAATTAATCCTAATTTTCAAGGAGATGCTCTGAAAATGAATAATTCAAAGTTTAAGTCAAAAATAATTTCGAACTATATTTTAAAAACTCATCATTCCAAACTTGGGTCATACATCTACATAGTTAAGCATTTTAAAGACGTTATTTTGTCAGGATTAAACGGTAAAGAACAACAAATTTGCCTGTTTTTTATCCTTTTTTTATCTTATCCCATTTTGAAACATCATGGAAGTAAGCTATTAAGTATAGACAGTAAAACTATTTTTTTTGACAATAACGAACTGGAAGTAATGAAAAGTTTTTTAAAAAACTATCAAATTGAACTTCCAAATCAGCTTTCTATTTTAGCCGCCGACACACTTACAGAAAAACATTTAGTTAATAAGTTTTTTGAGCCATTTAAAGCCAATACCATAATTGGTCATTTCCCACTATACGCCCTCACAAGACTAAATTTTTCTTTACTTACAGCATCAGATTATTTGGCAACCTCGGATTACATGAACCAGAAACCAATTGATTCGTTGGGATTAATTGATAAAGATTTGCGTGAAAAAGTGATACTTGCGGCAGCTACTTCACATTCCTATAACTCGGAAGCCTATCATTTAGCCATTTCAGACTATAAAGTTGAGAATCCAAAGGATAAGTCTGGTGATAACCTAAATCTGATTAGAAAAAACATGGCAATTGAGTTGTTAAGGAATATCAGAAATAATACGCATCTGAATTTGTTTTATCTCGAAGCACCAACAGGTGGTGGTAAAACAAATCTGTCGATGTTGGCGATTGCTGAATTATTAAAAGAGCATGAAGTAATCAACAAAGTTTTTTATGTATTTCCTTTTACAACGCTAATTACTCAGACTCATAAATCAATACTGAAAACGCTCAATTTAACTGAAAATGAGGTGAGTTTATTACACTCAAAAGCGGGGTTTCAATCAAATGAAGACCCAAACTTTGAGGAAAAAGCGGATGGAAAATATGGGCAAGAAAAGAAAGATTTTATCAGTAATCTGTTTGTTCACTATCCTTTTTGCCTTTTGACACATATCCGTTTTTTTGATATTCTGAAAACAAATGAGAAAGAAACAAACTATTTGTTTCATCGTCTTGCCAATAGTATTGTTGTTATTGATGAATTACAATCATATTCCCCTGTCCATTGGGATAAAATACTGTATTTTATTCAGAATTATGCAAAGGCATTTAATGTCAAATTCATTCTGATGTCAGCAACTTTACCAAGAATTGACAAATTGAATTTACCCCTTGAAAACAAGCCTGTTTTTACAGATTTATTACCCAATGCCAAGGAATATTTTACGAATCCCAACTTTGCTGAAAGAGTAAAATTTAGGTTTGATTATCGAGATGCTACCTTAGAAATGCCTGAATTAGCTGCTATTGTAATTGAGAAATCAGAAGAATATTTAACTCAGAATGAAGAAAATGGAGTTTTTACTATTATTGAGTTTATTTTTAAAAAATCTGCCACTGAATTTGAAGAAGTTATTGATAACCGTTTTTTCGATGAAATCTTAGTGTTATCGGGTACAATTCTTGAACCAAGGCGAAAAGAAATAATCAATAAATTAAAAAACGAAAAGAATAGAGATAAAAAGATATTGCTCATAACGACTCAGGTTGTTGAAGCTGGAGTAGATATTGATATGGATTTAGGATTTAAAAATGTATCCTTAATTGATAGCGATGAGCAACTGGCTGGGCGGGTGAATAGAAATGTTAAAAAGGAAAATTGTGAAGTTTATCTTTTCCAGAAAGACAAGCCTGGTATTCTTTATAAAAATGATAGGAGATACTCGATTACAAGAGACAATATTTCCAAAGAAAAACATGAAGAGATTTTAAAAACAAAAGACTTTGAGCATTTATATAATTTAGTTCTTGAAAGAACAAACAAAATAAATGAGATGGAGGGTATTGAAAAATTCAGTACTTATCATGAATACATAGAAAGGCTTGATTATCAGAATGTACATGATAAATTTAAACTGATTGATAATCGAAATTTATCCATTTTTGTGCCTCTTTCTATTCCAATTTCAATTGAGGACGAAAAAGGAGAACCTGAAAATATATTTAGTGAAAATGAACTAAAATATTTAGTCAAAAATAATGTTTTTCCAGAAAATGGATTTCTTAATGGTGCTTTGGTTTGGGATTTATATTTGAAAATGAATAATAATGAATTGATTTTTAAAGAATACACAGATAAAGCTATTTCCAGAAAAACAATTGGAGGGATAATCAGTAAATACACATTCTCAATTTTTTATACTGAAAAAATGAAAGTTGCTCTAAAAGGTTTTAGTAATCCCGTAAAAGACTTTGAAGACTATCTTTTTTTGGAAAATTATCAATTAGTTTACGATTATGAAAAAGGTCTAATTGAATCAAAAATTGAATCATCTGAAAACTGTATTTTGTAAATAACTCATAAACTATTAATTACCTTTCATAATACTAAATACACTATATTTGCATATTATAATATAACAAAAAGTAATTAATATGTCTAAGATAAATGATAGTAAATCATTATTAATCAGATATTTAGATGAAAATGAAGTTAAAATATTTCATTTGAATACAATTGTTGAATATTTTGAGGATGAAAATGTGAATGTTAGGGCTACGGTTGAGGCTTTGCTTAAAGATGGAATTATTAAATCTTTGCAAAAAGGGCTTTATTACCGTCCGAGTTTTCATGATGAATTTGTGTTAGCTTATTATTTAGCTCCTAAGGGTGCGGTGGCTTATTGGTCGGCTTTGCATTGGCACGGACTAACCACTCAATTTTCAAATACTATATTCGTTCAAAGCCCTACTTTAATCAAAAATAAAGAAGTGATGGATGTTTCGTTTCAGTTTGTGAAGGTGAAACCGTCGAAGGCAAAGGGGTATCAGTTAGAAGGCAGAGGCAATAATCAGTTTAAAATTACCAATTTAGAAAAAACGATTGTTGATTGCTTCGATTCAATCGGACAAAGTGTTGACTGGTCGGAATTGATTAAGGCGTTGTACAAAGCCAAAATGCGAAACAAAGAGCTTATTGAGGCTTGTGAGGCAGTGGATAATGTTAGTGTAATTAAAAGATTGGGCTATTTGATTGAATTATTGAATATTAAGAACCTGAAAACATTTGAAAAATATGCTTTGAAAAAGGTGAATAAAAAATATAATGACCTTGACCCAAGTAGCCCGAGCAGTGGTTCGTACTTGGCAAAATGGCGATTAAGACTGAATGTTTCGGAAGAGGATATTCTTCAAAATATAAAAAACTACTATTAGAATGATAAACAGAAAGGAGATTGTTGAGTGGTCTAAAAAGAGTAATGTTCCCGCTGATACGATTGATAAAGATTATGTACTTGGACATTTTCTAAACGTACTTTTTTCGTACCAATGGGCAAAAGAGAACTTGATTTTTAAGGGTGGTACGTGTTTACGAAAGTGTTATTTTGAAAATTATCGTTTCTCGGAGGATATTGATTTGACGATTATAAATCAGAATTTCATCCTTACACGCAAGGGAATCAATGAAGTTTGTGAAAAGTTGAAGAATGTAACTGGCATTGAGACGAATATGTTGATGTTTGCGGAAGTGCAGCACAATAACCAGAAAGTGGGGTGGGATATTGAGATTTGTTATTGGGGAGCAAATCATAATCCATCTGAAACGCCAATATTTAGGAAAGATTGTCATACTAAAATTATCCTTGAAATTAGACATTTTGAACTGATGTTATTTGAGAATATTGAAAGGGAAATTATCCATAATTATTCTGATAATGAATTGATTATTAATATAATACCTTGTTATTCGATAGAAGAAGTTTTAGCAGAAAAAATGCGGGCTTTGATTCAACGAAATCGAGGGGAGGCGAGAGATTATTTTGATTTATGGTACATCAAAACGCACATAAATGAGATTGATTGGCAGGGAGTTAAAGAAGCATTTTTCAAGAAATGTATTTTCAAAAATATCGTTTTCAATGATGTTTCAGATTTATTTAAGCCTGAACGGATGAAACAAGTTGCTATTACATGGGATAAAAGGCTTAGTCATCAACTTCAAACACAGGTTGATAGAAATTCGGTAATGAATGAATTAGAAGTATTTTTTAGTGAATTATTTGTAAAAGAATCATGACCATCAATGCCACACTTATTAATATTCTCCATATTTGCCACCGTGAATTGTGGTTGCACGCCCACGTAATACGGATGGAGCATACCTCTGATATTGTGTCGGAAGGTAGGCTTATTGGGGAAGAAAGTTATCCGCAACGAGCTGAGAAAAATCAGGAAGTACAGATTTCTGGGGAATTGGAAGGGATAGAATTATCTGCTAAAATTGACTTTTTTGATGCAAAATTGGGAATTGTTCATGAAACGAAGAAGTCGGCGGCGAGGGAATTGGCACATATTGCTCAGGTGCAGTTTTATCTGTATTTGCTTCGTAAAAATGAAATTGTGGCTAATTATGGAACGATTGAATATCCTAAATTGAGACAAACCGATAGAGTTGACTTGAATGAGGACGATGTTACAGCAATTGAATCGAAAATTAAGAGGGCTTACGCCATTACTGAACAAGAAAATTGTCCGCCCGCTTTACCTAAAAGTAAATGTACTAATTGTTCTTATTTTGATTTTTGCTGGAGTGGAGATGAATGATAAACTATGAAAAAATCGTATTACCTTTTTAATCCTGGACGATTGAGTCGTCAGGATAATACACTTAAATTTCAACCTGTGGATGAACATGGTGTTGAAGGTCAGCCAAGATATTTGCCCATTGAAACGGTCGATAATATCTACTGTTTTGGGTCATTGGATGCAAATTCAGCGATGTATAATTTCTTGGGAAAGCATCAGGTGGCGGTTCATTTTTTTGATTATTATGAGCATTATACGGGTTCATTTATGCCAAAGGAGTATTTGCTGGCAGGAAAAATGCAGGTAGAACAGACGAAATTTTACCTTTCGGATAAAAAACGAATGGTGGTGGCTCAGAAATTTGTCTCGGGCGGAGCTGCAAATATGTTGAAGAATTTACAGTATTATAACAATCGTCAGAAAGATGTAGCCAAACAAATTTCGGCTATTGAGAGATATGCGGAAAGTATAAATGCTACGATAAAAGTGCCTGAGTTGATGGGTATTGAAGGGAATATTAGACAGACTTATTATGAGGCTTTTGATGTAATTATTAATGATTTTGAGATGGGAAATCGGACAAAGCAACCGGCTAATAATGAGGTAAATGCTTTGATTTCGTTTGGCAATATGATGTGCTATACAATGTGTTTGGACCAGATATTTCACACACAGTTAAACCCTACGATTGGTTTTTTGCACGAACCAGGGTTTAGGCGATATTCGCTTGCTCTGGATTTGGCTGAGGTTTTTAAGCCTATTTTAGTGGATAGAACAATTTTTAGTTTGTTAAATAAGAAACAAATTCAGTCGAGTGATTTTAGACATGAGTTAAACCGCTGTGTAATGAAGGATTCGGCACGGAAGCTTTTTGCTCAGGCATTTGACGAAAAACTGAAAGAGACTTTTAAGCATAGGACTTTAGGACGGTCGGTAAGTTACAAGCATTTGGTGAAGTTGGAATGTTATAAATTGAGTAAGCATTTATTAGGGATTGACGAATATAAGCCCTTCAAGATGAATTGGTAGAGAATTTTATAACGTATATAGATATGAGTTTAAACTTTTAACTGTAACAATATGTACGTAATTTTGGTTTACGATATGGGCGAAAAGCGAGTAGGCAAGATGTTGAAGCATTGTCGAAAGTATTTGAATTGGATTCAGAATTCAGTTTTTGAAGGAGAAATAACAGACGTAAAATTCAAGGAAATGATTTTGGGTGCGAAACAAATTATGGATGAAGAAACGGATAGCTTGATAATGTTTAAAAGTAGGAATCAGAA
>NZ_CBABQS010000109.1:0-11312 GCF_964672035.1 Arcicella sp. | reverse complement strand
TTCGAGTCCCGTCCAGACCGCAAATAGCACTCATACGAGTGCTATTTTTGGTTTAAAGCCCTTTTAGCGCATTTGGAGAGGGATAAATCTTTATCCGTTTACTATGTTTTAGCAGATAATAGCAGATTTTTTGCTACTCGTTTGATACCAGTTTTTCAATGATTTTTAGATGGTAGGTTTGTTGCTCATGCAATTAAAACCAATTCAAAATGAAAGCAAGGTACAGTTTGGTCTTTGACCGAAAAAATGAAATCCTAAAAAAAGGAAAAGGCTTAGTCCAAATTCAAGTCTATTTAGATGGTGGTAGAAGATATTTTTCTACAAAACTCTGTCTAACTACAAAAGAATGGGATTTCAAGACCAATTCCACCAAAGAACCCTACACAGGAAAATTATTAAGAGAACGCATCGCAGAGTTAGAAAAATTTGAGGTTGAGTATAGAGCTCTACATCAAAAGTTTCGCTTGTCTGATTTTGATTTGTTACTCAATCCTCCAAAAGTTGAAGTAGTGCCTGAGCCTGTCAAAATATCCTTCACCGAATTCTTCAGAAATCAACTCTCCAAAGAAACTCAGTTAAAAAAAGTAACCTTAACAAATCAAGCAAATTGCCTTGCAAAGTTGATTGAATTTAAAGACTTGAATTATGCTTTACTTCAAGATTTTGAGATATTTTTACAAAACGTAAAGAAACTCAAAGTCAATACTATTGAGAAATATCATAGGCAACTCAGAAAGTATATTAACTCGGCGATTAGACAAGAGTTGTTTCCAATCAATAAGAATCCGTATAAAGACTATAAATTAGTAACTGAAGAAACAGACACTCTTTTTTTATTACCTGAAGAAACAGAAAGAGTTGAAGCATTGGTTTTTGATAAAAGTATCAAAGACTATGTAAGATTAGAAATGGCAAGGGATATGTTTCTGTTTGGATGTTACACAGGGCTTCGTTTTTGTGATTGTTATGATTTACGACCACCCAAATTTTCAGAAACTAAACAGGGCTTGATACTAAAATTTAGAGCAATCAAAACAGATAAATTAGGTAGTCGCCCATTATATTTATTGTTTCCAAGCAATTGCCCGAAACGCAGGAAGAAAACGGCGAGATTCAACAATTACACGAAGAACTCACTGAGGTGAGGAAAAATTTACAAGAAACTCAAGGAAAAGTGATTGAATTAATGAATAATAATGCGGCATTAACCGAACACTTAAAAGAAACTCCCAAAAGCATTTGGAAGGAGGCCTCAGAAACTACTGCAAAGCTCAGTGAAGAACATATTCAAAAGCAAGTTAATGTTGCCTTGAGCGGTTATCAGCAACAAGTGAGAGAGCACAATTAGTAATTAATGAAAACCAGAAAATACAGTTGCTCAACGAGCGAATTAAACAGTATGAAACGCCATTACTTAAAAATATCTTTAAGGTTATAGCATCAAATAATAATAGTATAAAAGATTTACCTGATATAGTTTTCGTTTTGACTCAGCATTATTATCAACAAGTTGTCGTTCCAAATCAAATTCAATCTTTCCCTTATTCACAATAATCTATATTCAAAAGACCCATTTGGTGTATTTGAGGCCACCACTCCTTCTCTGGGTTTAGTAGGAATTCCAGAGCAAAATACAAGTATGCTCGAAAAGAGTAATGATGCCACAAAATCATTTTGGTTGAAGACCATCGGAATATTCTTACTCATTTTATTTTTTGGATTAATTCTTCATTTCAGAGATTCACTTTTTGGGGTGTTTAAAAAGAAAGTAGCTCAGCTAAATGATAAGATAAATCCTACTGATAAGCCAGAAATCGTAGAAGTAGAAATACTGCCAGGATATAACGAAGCTTTTTTGATAGACGAAACCAAACGCCAAGAATTGATAATCCAAGACTCAAAAAGTGATAAAATAATTAAGCCCATTTTAAGAGGTAGAGACATTAATAGATATACTACTACTTGGGATAAGAGTTATTTAATAAATACCCTCCCGAGTTTAAAAATAAATATTAATTCTTATTCGTCTATAAAACTCATTTTAGAGAGTTTTGGTAAGCGACTGCACCAAATAGGTGAAAGTTTTATAGAAGATGGAATAACTCAAACTACGAGAAAAAAAACACAGAATAAATGGTTTGAGACACAAGATGCAATTGCATTTTATAAAGAATTCTCCAAGGAAAAGCTCATTTGGAAGCGAATAGGCTCGCAGTTGCATTTTTCGTGTTCAGACCAAGAAATATTTTGCTTAGACAGCACGTGTATCACTACAGATGAGAAAATGAAATATTTAACGGCTTTGCTTAATTCAAAATTATGCAGTTATAAATTATTTGAAAATGCTCCTAAAACTGGCATCTGAGATTTAATAATTAGTGTTCAAGCTCTTGAACCTTTATTAGTTTATTATCCGACCGATGTGGAAGAAAAACCTTTTATAGATTTAGTGGATAAAATATTAGCGGATAGGATACGAGTGTTTTGGAGGCGGAGATTGATAGTTTAGTTTATGGATTGTACGGTTTAACGGAGGCGGAGATTGCGGTGTCTAAATAAAAGTATTAAACAAAAACTCATTTACAAATGGCAGCTACTGGCAAAATTTAAAGGAAAACCTCACTATTATTGTCCATAAAGCCAATACAGCTATTCCACTAAATCAAGCACTTTTGACTCAACAAGATACATTCATTTTTACACCCGTTAAGTTAATCAAAGGACAAACCCAGAAGGAAAGACAATTCAAAAAAGCCTCAGTTGGCTTATTCTCCAAGGCTGTATCAAGCGTTGGAATCGCTGTTTAACCGTTTCGGCAATCCGATATAGCAACAACGGCGCTTTTCATTACCTATTTTAAACCAGATTGGCATTATTAACAATTAGATATTGTGGGAATAACTATCCAGTTACATTCAACTACTACTTTTGTCTCACAATTAATCAAGCAAATCTATTTCATCCGCTTAATGAAAAAGAAATTACCTCTTTTTCATTAAGTCTAATTGTATTTTATGGTCTAAGCTTTAAACTTTTCCAATTGTACAAAACATAATCAACTTATGAAAAATTTATATTTAACCTTGTGCTTAATCGGATTTGTATTTCCAACTTTTGCCCAAAACCAAAAGGCAAAAAACGATTATTCTTTGATAGTAGGAAATAATTTTACGCAATCAAAAAACTATTATCTCCTCACGCTTTTTCAAAATATTCCTTCGGTTCAACAACTTCTTGCTAAGGACACAACGCTTCAACGCATCACCAGTCAGAGGATAAAAGGACTCCACTTATTACCTACCGATTGTCAAAACAGTATTACTTGCTTTACGGAGAAGATGGAATTCAGTCATGCTGAAATACAGGAAATTAGCAATAGATTAGGGGATTTATATGCTGACAATAATGCTTTAGGAAAATTAGTTTCCGAGCATTTAATTCCATCTGGCACTTACATTTTATCGCAAAAACTTTCCAATAAAGAACAATTAATTAAAGCGTGGGAACAAGATATAGAAGGTATTAATTTCACAATTTCGGTTTACGTAGAAGGTCAAAAACCGAATTATCCCACCATTGATTCCATAAGTTTTAACGTAAAAAAGAGAAACTATTCCCAATTGGTAGATGATTTATCGAAGACCATTTATGAAGAAACAAAAAACGCATCATTATTTTTTGAACCTTCTTTAAAAGCCGCTTTACTGTCGTTAGAAATCAACGAACGAAATCAAGTGGCTGATTATGAACCGATGGCTTTTACAGTAAATAAATTAGCCTTTGACCGAGTTAAATCCATCAAATGGAATGATTATAAATATTCACTTATTTTAATTCCAGGTTCTGGCCCCGAAGAACCCGAAACGCCTTTGAGTGCCGAAGGAATGCTGCGTTGCAGGGTTGCCGCTTTACGCTATTTTGAAGGATTAGCGCCTTTTGTGATGGTGTCTGGGGGAAATGTTCATCCCTTCAAAACTAAATTTAATGAAGCAATTGAAATGAAAAAATTCATGATTGAAACGCTTCATATTCCCGTCAATGCAATCATTGTTGAACCACACGCCCGCCATACCACTACAAATATGCGCAATGCAGCTCGGCTGATTTTTCGCTACGGAATTCCTTTTGATAAACCTTGCATTACTTCGACATCAAAGTCGCAAAGTATGTATATCCAAGAATTGAATTTAGATAAACGTTGCGAAAAGGAATTAAAACACGTTCCGTACCGAAAAGGAAAACGTTTATCGGAAACGGAAGCTGAATTTTATCCCATGCTTGAAGCTTTGCAAATCAATCCACTCGAACCACTTGACCCTTAGTGTTTTATAAAAAGACGAACGCATTTTTAAGACAACTTCATGAAAACTAAAAAAAACTTCCTCGAACTGAGTGGAATTATCCTCTCAGGGATTTTGAGTTTGTGCTTTTTTACGCAAACGGCAGATTTTTCAAAAATAGACTTATCCCTCACAAAAACCTTTGATATTGATTCTTTAGGAGCTGGACAAGGGATTAGTATCCAGCAAGACAGAGTATTTATCTATGGCGACCGTGAGATTGGAATGATTCGAGAATATGTGCTAAAAAATGATTCCATTCTTTATACTGGAAATGAAATTAAACTTAGCGTTGACGGAAAAGATGTCATTAATCATCCAACAGGAATTGCTTTACACGAAGGACTACCAACGTTTATTGGCAATAGCATTCGACTAAATCCAGCGGGAACGCTTTGGAAAGCTATGATCTATCAGGTTGATTGGAATGGCATTCAAAAGACCCATTCGCTCGATGGAAATTTATTAAATACCATTGAAGACGATGCTTGTATTCAAGGAACTCGCCCCGAATATGTAAAATATAAAAATAAATGGTTGATCGCAACGGCAGACTATGGAAATCAAAGAAATGAAGTGCGTATATACGACCCGTTAGTCCTTAAATCGGCCAAAAAGACTTCCGAAAAAGGGGTTCTCGTCAATAAATTCACTTGTAGTCCGTGGGTTCAGAATTTACTTTGGATTCCTGAAAAAAAGATTTTAGTACTGATTCAGAATCAAATAGAAGGTCGTCGCTGGCGCTTTTCATTTTTGGATTTCGAGAAATCTTTAGCCACGGGTCACGAAGTGGTTTTGAAAACGATTGACCTCGATAAAACCGATGAATTAGAAGGGTTTTCCCTCACAAAAAATAGCAATAAAGGCATTGCAGTTACCTCTTCTCGCAAAGCAAATGTTCATTTTACGAAAGTGAATTGGCAATAAAGACAGTAAATTAATATCATCATAAAAATCAAAATAATGCAAACACGATTACAAAAACAGACTTGGCTGAGAGTTATTCTGTTGGTTGCACTTGCGGGAGTTCTTTCGATAGAGCAGTCGCAGGCAATTTCAAAAACGTACGCTAAACAAACTTTAGAGACAATTTCGGGGGTGATTACCAATGAAATTGGGGAGACAATGGCTGGGGTGAATGTCTTCGACAAAACGACAAGAAAAGGAACGGTTACGGATGCAAAAGGTAAATATTCAATTTCGGCAAAGGAAGGTACAACGTTAGTTTTTTCATTTGTGGGATATACTTCCAAAGAAATTATCGTTGGAAGTTCATCAGTAATTAATGTACAATTGACGGAAAATTCGCAAGAATTGCAGGAAGTAGTAGCTATTGGTTATTCAACCGTTCGTAAAAGTGATGTGACTGGGGCAATTTCAAGCGTAAAAGCCAAAGAATTAAACTTATCAACGCCAACGGTAGGTCAAGCGTTAGTCGGAAAAGTAGCAGGCGTACAAGTTTCACAAGTAAGTGGTGCGCCGTATGTGAGTACAAAAATTAGGGTTCGTGGTGTTGGCTCAATCAATGCCAGTTCAGACCCCTTATACGTAGTGGATGGTTATCCCGTTGGCAACGATTTATTTATCAATCCAAATGATATTGAATCAATTGACATCTTGAAAGATGCGGCTTCTGCGGCTATTTATGGTTCAAGAGCTTCGGGTGGCGTCGTTTTAATTACGACCAAAAGAGGAAAAGAAGGCAAAGGGCAATTTCAGTATGACGTTCAATACGGTATAAATCAGTTGAGTAAAAAAGTAGATTTATTGAATGCTGACCAATTTGCCCAATTATTAATTGATGGTCACAACAATACTTACCGTGATTTAGTGGTAAATTCTGGTAAAACTTGGACGGATGCCATGTTCTCGGATGATAATGCCACTCGTGTTGCAAAAGTTGGTAATGCTTCGTCAGTAAGTATTCCCGCTGAATTTTATAATTTTGGTACTCAAACGCTTATCAAACCCAAATATAATACCGATTGGCAAGATGAATTATATCAGAATTCATTGTCGCAACGCCATAATTTATCATTTTCGGGTGGCAATGCAACCAGTCGTTATGCCATCAGCGGTGGCTATTTAAGCCAACCTGGAATTATCAAAAGTACCAAACAAGAACGTATAAATTTCCGTGCAAATATTGATGGTCAGATTAGTAAGAAATTGAGAGTTGCTGGAAATTTAGCCATTACAACGAATGAAAATCGTGAAGTTCAAGAAGGAAGATTCAATCAAGGGCCAATTTTGGGCGCATTAATTTATATGCCATTTTTTAGAGCTTATAACGATGATGGTTCTTTGCGTAAAAATGAAGCAGCATCTCAATCAGCTTTATACGCCTTTCAATCAGTAGAAAATCCAGTGGCTTTGGCGACTGAAACGCATATTTCTCGTAAAGGTTTACGTGGTACTTTCAGTGGCAATGCTACTTACCAAATTTTACCAAGTTTGTCGGCAAAAGTGAATTTAGGTTTGCAGACTTACAGCGAAAAATACGAATTTTATTTGCCAACATCTTTGAGTAACGGAGCCAATGCTCCAGGTTCAATACAATCGATTGCAGCAGCAACGGCTATTGCCCAGACAAGAACCGAAATGGATAAATTGGCTGAATTTACGTTGAATTATACGCAAAAATTTGATGGACACCATATTAATGCTTTAGCTGGTTATACCGCCCAAAGACTTGACATTGACCAAATTAGTGTAACTGCAAAAGGATTTCAAAACGATAGAATCGAAGAAATTACGGCAAAAGGCGCTGACCCAACTTTGTTTACTTTGAACGGTGCAACGGGAAAATCAACTGCTACTTTACTTTCTTATTTGGGTCGTGTGGCTTATAATTATAAAGAAAAATACTTTTTAACGGCTTCATTTAGACGTGATGCTTCTTCTCGTTTTGGTCCATTAAATCGTTGGGGGAATTTCCCATCATTATCGGCCAGTTGGAATATCTCACAAGAACCATTTTTTGCCAATAAATTCGGCGATGCAACTTCGGTGAAATTACGAGCAAGTTGGGGTTTGAGTGGAAATAACAATATCGGTAATTACAATTATTTACAAACCATGTCAAGTCCTACGGGGGTTGTGTTTGGTAATGGAACAATTCAATCGGCAGTATACCCAAATGCTATTCGTGACCAAAGTTTAGGATGGGAATCTACTTCTCAATTCAACTTCGGAACGGATATTAGTTTATTCAATAATCGAGTAAACGTGATGGCGAATTATTACATCAGTCAATCATCTGATTTATTATTTAATCAACCAGTTTCTGCTATTTCGGGTGCTTCAACAATCTTGACAAACCTTAGAAATTCTAAAGTTCAAAATAAAGGATTAGACTTACAAATTGATACACGTTTGGTACAAAGTAGTGATCTGAAAGTGAATTTAAGCGGTAATTTATCCATCAATCGCAATGAGGTTTTAGACCTTGGCGGGGCAAGTACCATCATTACCAACGGGGCTGAACGCTCATATTTAACGCACATTACCCAACAAGGACAACCAATCGGTATGTTTTACGGCTTTAAGGTAAAAGGAATGGTTCGTCAATCAGATGTAGAAAATTTAGCGGCTGACAATGCCGTTTACAACACTGCAACGCAATCATTTCCAGTCGGTTATAAAATTAAAGGACCTACTCGTTCAACTGCTTCAAGTAATACCTTAAAACCAGGCGATATTTATTTTGAAGATGTCAATGGTGATGGTGTAGTTAATGATTTGGACAAAACTGTCATCGGAACACCTTACGCAAAATTCACTTACGGATTATCACTTTCTGTAACGTACAAAAATCTTGATTTAAGTTCTTCTTTTAACGGTTCTTACGGCAATCAAATATTAGACGGACAAGATTATTACGTCTATAATTTGGAAGGTTCTGGCAATCAGTACGCTTCCGTTACCGACCGTTATCGTTCGGAAACTGAACCTGGAAATGGACAAATCTTCCGTGCTTCTCGTGGTGGTACCCAAAGCAATAGTACTCGTCTTTCAAGCTTTTATTTGCAAGATGGTTCATTCTTCCGTTGTACTAATTTAACGGTTGGTTATACAATCCCAACGAAATGGCTTGGAGCACAAAAAGCTTTGAGTAACGCAAGAATTTACATCGGAATTGATAATGCTTTCACTATCTCAAAGTATAAAGGATACAATCCAGAAGTTGATTATAACGATGGCGCAAACTTGACTCCTGGCGTTGATTATGGAAAATATCCATTGATGAGAGCTTATAATATTGGTGCAAAATTGACATTCTAAATTGATTTTTCGAGAAATTACATTTGATAATTTCTCGAAAATCACCTTAAAAATATTTATAAAATGATAAAGAAATTAATAATATTACTGGTAATTGCGGGTGCCGTTACTGGTTGCAAAGATGATTTTGTTTTGCAAACTGATCCAAATTCAGTAGCAGCATCAGACTATTTTCAAACTGAAAATGATGTACTTCAAACCGTAAATGGCGTTTATCAATCACTTCGTAGCTCCAATAATATTGGTGAAAATAGTGGACTTTTTACCGATGAGCGTTCGGATGATGCAGGTAGAAATGATAACCAATCAAATGCGGGTGAACCATTTCAATTCAATGATTTTTCAATTTTACCGAGCAATACTTATCTAAAAGCTCACTGGTTATCATTGTATCAAACCATCTCACGCTGTAATCAGGTTACTTCAAACATTGATAAAGTGACTTTTACAACTCCTGCGAATAAAGGTATTTATAATGCAGAAGCAAAATTCGTTCGTGCATTGATATATTTTCAATTGGTAAGAAAATGGGGTGATGTGCCGCTCGTGACGAAGCAATTAAATACAACGGATGATATTATTATTAATACTTTCAGAGAGAAAAAGGAAAAAGTTTACGAGCAAATTATTGCGGATTTAAAGGATGCAGTTGCCAGTGATTTACCAAATCAACAGCCACTTACGGGGAAAGGTAGAGTTTCTAAGGCGGCTGCCAATGCTTTACTTGGACAAGTATATTTAACGATGGCAACCACATTGGATCAAACAAATCGTACTGCAAATTTGAACAATGCTAAAACATATTTGACGGCTGCTTACGGAATGAGAACATTTGGATTATTAAAGGAGATACCATTCGTTGATGTTTTTGACGTAAATAAAAAGTCAACCAATTCTGAAATCATATTCCAGATTGTTTACAAACAAGGAGACGTTACTTATTCTTCTTCAATTGCTGCCAATAATCAGGCAAAGGGAGAAACTTTAAATTCGTTAAAACCAAGTAATGGCGTTGGTGGAAACGTAAAAATGGACTTGGTTAAAGAATACGAAAACAATGATTTACGGAAAGATTTCTCGATAAAATTTGCCAATGATGCTTCGGTGAAGGATTGGTATATTACCAAATTTAGAGATGCAAGTGCTATTGCAACAGCCAACGGCTACGGTGGCAATGATTGGCCAATAGTCCGTTATGCAGATGTCATTTTGATGCTTGCTGAGGTGAATTTATATTTAGGTGATGAAACAACGGCTATTTCATTTCTTAATCAAGTTCGTGAAAGAGCAAAGGTTTCAACCTATGAAGTAGCAAAAACCGATGTTAATTATAGTGCAAATTTCCCAACGTTAAAATTGGCTATTTTGCATGAACGTCGGGTTGAATTAGCTTTTGAACATCACCGTTGGTTTGATTTGTTGCGATTCTTTACGCCAACAGAGTTAGTTACTTACATGAAAACCAAAACGCAAGCTGATTATGGTACTGCTAAAATTTCTAATTTTGGTATGAAGGATTCTTTATTCCCTATTCCATTTGATGAAGTAAAATTGAACCCGGAAAAGATGTACCAAAATACTGGTTATTAGTCTATTTGGGAATATATCCATTAAAATTGCATGAAGTTGAGAAGTAAATTATTTCAATTTCATACTTATTTTTAAACCCTCAAATCTGTACGATTTGAGGGTTTTTACTTTAATATTTTCGCAAAATATCACAGTACCAACTCCTCAACTGGCAAATAACAACTGATCACCGTCAATTTAATATTCTTAATTTCTATGCTCCCGCCTTGTATTTCCACAAATTCTCGACACAAAACCAAGCCTAAGCCTTAGCCTTTTTCTTTGGCTGTGCCACGGGTTGAGTGGATATTTTTTGCAACTTTAAGGTTTCTTCCACTTGTGCATCGTATAAATCACTCACTTCTTGTTTCGAAAATTCATTTTGCTCCGAATATTCTAACTTTTTTTGAATCAAAGCAATCACACAATAATTGATAATCCCGATAAATTCTCCTTCAATGCCATCCTCAATTATCTGAACACCTTTTTCTTGAATAAAACGAATGCGTTGGGCGTTGATAAATATCTGGTCAGTCAGGCTTGGTAATCTCAAAATCCGTCAAGGTGTACCGTAGTTCTTGTTTTTCTTCTGGAATAAGGTTTTGCAAATGGCAATATTTTATCGGTATTCAGTTCCTGTTTTGGTCGTTTTTAGCCGTGAGCTATTAGCTTACTATTTTATTAATTCTGTAATTCTATAAAAACTCATAGCTCACGGCTCAAAGCTCATAGTTACGCAAGCACAAAAGTACTCAACGTTTTATAGACATCATTGATGTTTTCACCTTTGCGGAAATCTTTTTGAATAGGATTATCAGACCCTTTTATCCAAATCAAAATCTCAGCATCAAGGTCCAAAAGACTCGCAGAGCGTTTTGAGAAATAGTTGATTGACTTGTACGGAATGGTCATAAAGTCGGTTTTAGTGCCTGTAACCCCTTGTTTATCCACCAAAATTAATCTTTTGTTTGTGAAAACAAACATATCCCGAATCAGTTTGAAAGACTTGATAATGGTTTCGCCATCAATCAAAATTGATTCAAATTCGTGTGCTATTTTGTCGGGGGAAACTTCCGAAGAATTTCCCATCAAAGCGTTTAAAAGTCCCATGAGGTTTTT
>NZ_CBABQS010000108.1:0-12066 GCF_964672035.1 Arcicella sp. | reverse complement strand
CATTCTCAATTTATCAGTAATTCAAAGGAAAATTTAAAAGAGCAAATTAACCAAACCATTTTTGCTGTTAATTGTCAACTTCCTACCACAAATCATCTCATCATTACTTTTGGAACTGCCTTTGTTTACAAATTGCTGAACCCACAAATTTACGTAGCTAATTGTCATAAATTGCCCAATAGTTTGTTTGAAAAAGCCCTTTTGAGCGTGAAAGATATTTGTAAATCCTTTGCAATTTTTCACGCAGGATTGAAAGAAATTAATCCAGATTTGAAGATAATTTTAACGGTTTCACCCGTGCGACACACCAAAGATGGCGTTGCCGAAAATCAGGTTTCGAAATCTATTCTTAGAGCGGCTTGCCACTATTTAACTACTGATTATGAAGACGTTGAATACTTTCCATCTTACGAAATCATGATGGATGATTTACGTGATTATCGTTTCTACAAATCAGATTTAATTCATCCAAATGAAGTAGCGGAGCAATATATTTTTGAAAAATTTATGGAAACTTATTTTGACGAGAACTTGAAAGATTTTACCCAAGAATGGGCATCAATTCAAGCTTCTTTAAATCATCGTGCTTTCAACGAAAAATCCGAAAGTCATCAGGTTTTTTTGAAGAAATTGTTGGGAGATTTGATAACGATTGCTCATGAAGTTGACGTACGAGAAGAAGTCAATTTTGTTAGACAGAAATTGATTTGAGGTTATTAACTTTTCCATTATCGAACAGAATTTTATCAAAAATAAACAGTTTTTAAAGTATAAATATCTGCAAATAGCTATAAATCAATGCTTTATATTTTTGGCACAGCATTGGATAAATTATTTGGTATAATATATAAAACAATATGCTACAACTCAAAAACATTTTCCGATGGTATAATTCGGGTGCCAACCGTGCTTTTGTGCTGCGTGATGTGAGTCTCGAAATCCAAAAAGGTTAGTTTGTTTCTATCATGGGACAATCGAAAAAAACATTCGAGATTTTCACTGAGCGACTTTTTTGTTTTTTTCTTGTAAAAACTCCGTACTTTTGTAAACAAATCTTGATAAAAAAATGACGGCTTTCGTCGAAAATCCACAATAAAATCATGTCATACGGACTTTTAAAAGGAAAAAGAGGAATCATCTCGGGAGCATTAGACTCTAATTCAATCGCTTGGAAAGTGGCTCAACGTGCCAAACAGGAGGGGGCAATTTTTACGCTAACAAATGCACCAATTGCGATGCGTTTAGGCGAAATCAATACATTAGCCGAAGAATGTGAAGCAAAAATTATCCCTGCCGATGCAACATCAGTCGAGGATTTAGAGAAACTTTATGAAGGTTCGATGGAGGCATTGGGTGGTAAAATTGACTTCGTTCTGCATTCAATCGGAATGAGTGCTAATATTCGCAAAAAACGCCCTTACGGTGATTTGAACTACGAATGGTTCTTGAAATCATTGGATGTTTCGGCTCTTTCTTTTCACAAAATGTTGCAAGTTGCCGATAAAATGGACGCAATAAATGAGCAAGGTTCGGTAGTGGCTTTATCATACATTGCGGCTCAGCGTTCATTTCCTGATTATACGGATATGGCACAAGCAAAAGCGATGTTAGAATCAATTGCTCGTTCGTATGGATACGTATATGGCAAGAAAAATGGAACGAGAGTAAATACTGTCTCGCAATCGCCTACGAAAACATCAGCAGGAACGGGGATTTCTGGTTTTAATGCGTTTTATGAATATGCTAATCAAATGTCGCCATTAGGAAATGCTTCGGCGGATGAATGTGCGGACTATGTAATTACTTTATTTTCGGATTTGACGAAAAAAGTAACGATGCAAAACCTTTTTCACGACGGAGGATTCTGTTCAGTAGGTATTTCTGAGGAAATTGTTGCTAAAATGGAAGCGTAATTATACTGAATAAATTTAAAAAGCGCTACAGAAATTATTTCTGTAGCGCTTTTGGATTAGTTTTTATTTTAAATATGATCGAATAAACCAAGCTATTTTCTCATGTTCTTGCATCAAGCCCGTTACAAAATCGCTACTTCCGAGGTCTTTATGTTCATCAGCAAACAGTGTTGCCATTCTTCTTAATTCCTTGATAATCGTTTCGTGGTCTGCTAAAAGATTCTGTAATTGAGCCTTTTGTTCTGTAGTATATTCTTGCTCTTCCAAATTGGTTAAACGAGTATAATCCTTTAAACGGGCTTCTGCATAATGCCCTAAAGTACGGATACGCTCGGCAACATTGTCAATAATTTCGTCTAATTGTTCATACTGACCTTCGTATAATTTGTGTATTTCCATAAAATTACTGCCTTCCACATTCCAGTGATAATTACGAGTTTTGGCGTAAAGCACAAATTCATCAGCTAATAATTTATTTAATTCAAGGGCAACGGCTTGTAAATGTGGGTGAGGAATTCCGAGATTTGCGTGCATGATTTTCTGTTTAGAATGTTTATTTGAAGATTCATATCTATTGATAACCATTAAAAACCAAAGAAAGTTACACTAAAAGAAAAATCCTTATAGAAATGATTTCTGTAAGGATTTTAACATTGAATCTTAAATAGACTAATGTTATCTAAGTATCCGTTAGGAATTAGTTTATGTTTGAATCTATTATAATTTACTGATTGATAGCAAGTTAGATTACTACAAAACTAAGTCGCCGTACAAATCAAATTCTTCGGCTTTATTGATTTTTACATTAGCAAAATCTCCTAATCTTACAAATTGCTTTGCTGGAATAAGTACTTCGTTGTCAACTTCGGGCGAATCAAATTGTGTTCTTCCAATAAAATTTCCTCCCTCTTTTCTATCAAATAAAACTTTATAAGTATTACCAATTTTTGCTTGGTTCAACTCCATCGAAATATCCTGTTGCAAAGCCATAATTTCATCGGCACGCTCTTGTTTCACTTCGGTTGGCACATCGTCTTCAAAAGAATGAGAATGGGTTTGGTCTTCGTGCGAGTACGTGAAAACGCCCAAACGGTCGAAACGCATTTTTTCTACAAAGCGATAAGTTTCCTCATAATCCGCTTCGGTTTCCCCTGGATGTCCCGCAATTAGTGTTGTTCTCAAAGCTATTTCAGGCACTTTATCACGAATGGCGTTGATTAAATCTTCGGTTTTCTCACGGGTAATTCCACGACGCATTTTTTTCAAAATTTCCGTTGAACCACTTTGCAAAGGCATATCTAAATATTTGCAAATATTTGGTTTTGAGTTCATTACGTCCAAAACATCCATCGGAAATCCCGCTGGATAGGCATATTGCAAACGAATCCAATCCAAGCCTTCAATATCCGAAAAATGTTCTAATAATTCAGAAAGATTACGTTTTTTATAAATATCTAAACCGTAATAAGTTAAATCTTGGGCAATTAAAATTAATTCCTTTGTTCCTCTTCTCACCAACGATTTTGCTTCAACAACCAAGTCTTCAATCGTTCTCGAAACGTGTCCACCACGCATCAATGGAATAGCACAGAATGAACAAGGACGGTCGCAACCTTCGGCAATTTTTAGGTAAGCGTAGTGCGTTGGCGTGGTTAAAAGACGTTCACCCATCAACTCATGTTTGTAATCTGCTTTGAGGGTTTTTAACAATCTTGGCAATTCATTTGTACCAAAAAAAGCATCTACCAAAGGAATTTCAGCTTCTAATTCATCTTTATAACGATGTGAAAGACAGCCAGTTACGTATAATTTGTCAATCATACCTGCTTCTTTGGCATCCACGTATCGGAGAATAGTATCAATCGATTCTTGTTTGGCATTATCAATAAAACCACAGGTGTTTACGATAACAATATTAGAATCATCCTTCTTAGATTCGTGGCTCACATTCATACCGTTGCCTTTCAGTTGGGTATAAATTACTTCCGAATCCACCAAGTTTTTGCTACACCCAAGGGTAACGATATTGACTTTATTTTTTAATTGTGTTTTAGTTTTCATTTGAAAAAGCTGTGAGCTTTGAACGATGAGACATGAGCTTTTCGTGATGAAATAGACTATCTCTTTTAAAATTAAGGTGCAAAGTTACGACAAAGTGAATTAACTTTGTGGTCTTAAATTTTAATAACATGGATTTCAACTTCAAAAAATATCATACACGTTCTATCAACGCATCTTCTGGCGAAGAACGAGCTGCCATTAATCAAGAATTAAAGGATTTTTATGCCTCTTTGAATAAAGAAGAGCAACATGAATTTAATCTACAATTACAAACCTTTTTGGCTCGTGAAGTTGGACGTTTAAAAACTGATTATGAGGCGATTAAAGGTGCAAACACATAGATATATAGGGAACGTAGGCTTTATAGAAAAGATTTTTAAATTGAAAATGCTATTTTTTGCTTAAAAATCATATCCAATAGAAAGCCCCGTTACATTGACATTAGGTGAACAACCTCTGATTGAATCAGCCGTTCCAATATTGATTCTTTCGTAGCGGAGTTTTAGGGTTACTTTTTTAACCCTCACGCCCAACTCAACGGACGGTGAAAGCCACTTGGTTAAATCAATTTCTGCATTGGAATTTGCCAGGTTTTTTGAATCCGTTTTTAATTTTGAAATAATAGGATAACTCGCTGATATTCTAAGGCTTAATTTGACTTTTGATTTGGTATTATAACTCAATTTCGCTCCCAAAGCGGGCGACAAAAACTTGTATTTCTCCTCATAAATTAAGGGATTTCCCTCCGTTCCATAATCGGCTGAACGACTCCAAATTTTCCCTTCGATACTCACAAAAGGTTCAATAATTGTTCTCGAACTATCTCCTAATTTTATGGGAATCCCCGCATCAATATTGACAAAAGCACCTTGATAACTCGTTTTTGGCATTCCAGCACTACCCGTACCTGATATTCCAGTTGGACCAAAAGCGGCTCCATTTTTTAAATCGTTGTCAGCCGTATTTACTGCTGAAGCATCACTATTCAAATTTGTACTATTCCCTAAACTATTAAACACACTTCCATTAATGGTTAAGTTTAATTTTTTGGTTGGTTGAAATTGTATTTGAAGTCCTGCTTTACCCACAGTAGAGCGTTCAAACCAATCAAAGTTTTGGATGGAAATATTGGGCGTAATCGTGAAAGGCTTCTGAATATCAGACGATTGTGCGAGAGTAGTTAATGAAAAACCACTCAAAAAAATGCCAAAAAGTACATTTCGTTTCATATTCGAGGCCCGAAAAGGGAGTTTGTCGTTTAAGTAGATTTTACAATTAATAATAACGGTTTGTTAAGAGGAAATATTGCCCTAAAATTACGACAATTATGAATCCATTATCCCTAAAAATTTGTTAAAATTTCCTAAATATTTTTGTATGGGTAACATAATTAATGAATTAGAATAAACGCAAAAATTATCCATTGAGAATGTCCATTTGATAAAATAAATGGCATATTGGTTGCTACAAACTACAACTGAAATGATGTGCTGATGTATTCAATTCTAAACTTTGAAGATAGGTCGTTGGAAGAAGATGAAATTTAGTTAATCATCTCGAAATGAAAATTATAGATAAATTTAATTTTTTGATAATATAATCTATTGTTCAAAAAGAAGATATTGAAATTAACTTTGAGAAAATGGATAAACCTGCTTGATTAGTAAAAAAATGTACAACTTCGTTTATTTTCCAACGAATGCTTTGTTCATAATTAACGGAAAAATAACAGATGCTGGATATTTACCTAAGTACGTAAAACCCGAAGAAATTGATAAATTAGAAGTGATGGAAATTGAATTAACCAAAACAAAATATGGTGATAAAGGAAAAAGAGGCGTAATTTTGATTTCTACAAATAAATTAATAAATTAGAAGAAAAATAAGATAACCCCATAATATTTATATTTTATGAGAAAGATTTCCACACTTTTGTCAATAACAATATTTGTGTTTCTGACCAGCTGCCAAGATACAAAACAAATTACTGACCTTCAAGACCAAGCTCGTAGATTGGAAGCTCAAGTTCAGAAAGAACGTCAAGAAAATGCTGAATTAAGTAGTTACCGTTTCAGTATGGAAAGCCAATTCAAGAGAAAGAATGAAGACTACGTGAAATGTCAAGAGGATGGAAAGGATAACTTTGAGTCTTTGAGTAAAAAATATGGTGAGTTGGGGTCGGATTATGATAAATTGCAAGCGGCTTACAAATCTTTGAATGAAGCAAATGATGCAAGCAGAGAAATGTCGGCTCGTGTAATTGTTGATTTGGAAGAAAGGATTAAACAAATCAGAAGCTCGGATGCAGTAGCCAGTAATTCAAATTCGCCTGCTCCCCGGGTGAAACGTAAGAAAAGAAGAAGATAGTTATTAGTTTTTCAGTAAGCAGTTGGCAGTCAAAAACTGCTTTTGATTTATAAAAAAATAGGAAGGTTTTCATTCAGTTGAAACCTTCCTATTTTTGTTATCTATTTCTGCAAGCTGCCTGCTGAAAATTACTTAGCATTTCCAGCTTCCATATAATCAACTACTAAACTTGCCATTGATTTCATGCCCAATACGAAACCACCTTCGTCGATGTAGAAATCAGGTGTGTGATGGGGAGCAGTTTGACTTTCTAATTTCCCTTTAGGAGCGCCACCCAAAAAGAAAAATAAGCCTGGTACTTTTTGTTGATAAAAAGCGAAGTCTTCCGCACCCGTAACCGCAGGAGTGATGGATACATTTTCTTTGCCCGCAATACCTTCCAAAGTAGGTATCATTTTATCAGTCAAAGCGGCATCATTGAAAGTTATAGGACACATTTTAGTGATTTTTACTTCCGCAGTAGCTCCTGCACTTTGAGCAATATTAGTGGCAATTTGAGCAATACGAGCATGAATCATATCTTGAACAACAGGGTCTAAGGTACGGATTGTACCATTCATATTAACTTCTTCGGGAATGATATTACTTCTCACACCGCCGTTAATCTGCCCAACGGTAACTACCGCAGCAGATTCGGTAACAGGGACATTTCTACTCACAATGGTTTGCAATCCCATGATTACTTGCGATGCCGTTACGATAGGGTCAACACTTGCCCACGGATATGCACCATGAGATTGTTTTCCTTTAATTTTGATTTTGAACCAGTCTGAACTGGCCATTGTACCACCAGGACGGTATTTAATTTTCCCAATTTCAGTTTGTGCATTAATGTGTAAACCAAAGATGACGTCTACTTTTGGATTTTCTAATACTCCCTCTTTTATCATCAAAGCGGCACCACCTTCTTCGCCTTCGGGAGCTCCTTCTTCCGCTGGTTGGAAGATGAATTTTACTGTACCTTTCAAATCCTTTTGCATTCCTACCAAAATCTCGGCAGTACCCATCAAAATTGCCACGTGCGTATCGTGTCCGCAGGCGTGCATTACGCTTACGGGTTGCCCGTTATATTCGCCTACTGCCTTAGAAGCAAACGGAACTTCAACCCTCTCTTTTACCGGTAAACCGTCCATATCCGCCCGAAGTGCTACTACTGGGCCGGGTTTTCCACCTTTTAAGATTCCGACAACGCCAGTTTTACCAACGCCAGTTTGTACTTCAATCCCTAATGATTTAAGATGATTTGCAATTTTTTCGGCTGTTTTGAATTCACGATTTCCCAACTCTGGATTTTGGTGAAAGTCTCTTCGCCAAGCGATTACTTTTGCTTCGAGTATTTCGGCTTTTTGAGCAATTTTGGCTTTCAGAGCCGTTGAATTTTGTCCATTTGAGTTTGATGAAAGAAACCCAATGAATGCCATTAATAGCATAAATTTTTTCATATTAATTGTGGGATTTTTAGTTTGATAAATGATTTGACAGGTAATATACAGAAAAAGTGTCAAACCTAATCAAAATAATTAAGCATTCCCTAATGGAAATTCTCCTACCTGTGATTCTGCTAAATAATCTATTCCAGTAGGATACATACTAAATAAAAGGCAGGCCTCGACTAAATCGAGGCCTGCCCTAAAATACGCATCCTTAAATATGGTATCAGTTTTTTAGATTTTCTACCATAGATTTCCGTCTTCTGGAAATGGTTGCTTTATGACCGTTTTCCATCGTCACATACTCTTGTTCTTTATTGTATTCTTTTACAAAATTTGGATTAATCATAAAAGAACGGTGAACCCTAAGAAAACCACGAGTTTCCAGATAATTTTCAAAGAATTTCAAGGTATGAGCCACCACTTTTTCTTTACCATGTTGCAGGTAAAAAGTGGTATAGTTTACATCACTTTTTAATAGAACGACATTTTGAAGTAATATTTTCTTCAATGTTTTCTGATTAATAATTAGCAGAGACTCGTTACCTTTTTGCTGATATGTTTTCATAGAAATAATGTTGAAGAGATAAGTAAATAATAGTTAAAAACCGATTTCTAATTTACTGGTTGTTGTGTTTAGTTTAAGTTGTCCCGTACCTCGATATTCCAAGTTTTTAACGACTCCCGTAGTATTAAGGGTTATGACATGACTGTTGTCAATAATGACATAATCACCCAATTGTGGTATTCTGCCAATGTCCCAAGTCGAGTTGGATTCCCAATTACCCGTGGCAACACTAATGACCAACGTTGCGGTGGATGTTGCTTGGAATTCGTAGGCTCCCATATCGACTCTTCCGCCCGAAAATCTTCTCAAATTATCATCCAAGTCTTTGTCCGTTAAGGTAATAGCACCATTGTCTCCTCGGTCAATTGCCAAAGAAGATGCTTGTAAATGATAGTCTCCTGTAATATTTGGTGATAAACCATCGGGCGTTAAGTTGACAAATTTTGGATCCATCGATAAGTTGCCAACCCCTGCATATCCACCTTGAATGGTTGAATAGGTGATGATTGATTGGGTATCATTGAAAGGGAGTGTATTGCCCCAAATGATTGAATTCTTAACTATGGGTTGCGAAGAAGCATTGAAAATACCCCCATTATATCCGCCATTTCCCGCCAATGTGGTATTCGTAAACATCGGATTTGAGTTATTGTTATAAATACCCCCAATGCCTTTATTACCTGCAATCAAGGTGTTGTCAATTTTTCCATGGCTGCCATCTTGGAAATATAATCCTGAGCCAAAACCCGCCTGATTCCCCATGAATTTACAGAACCTAATGGTAGGCTTGCTGGCATCACCCGCATAAATCCCTCCTCCGGTTACAGCGGCATTATTGGTCACGGTACAATTGACAATCATCGGACTTCCCGCATTTTTCACCACAATACCACCTCCCGTTTCAATGGTAGTAGTTGTGGGAGCGAGTGTATTAGGGGCAAAAAAAGTTCGGTTAGGGTCAAAGTTGGCGTATCCATCCGAAATGGTAAAGCCGTCCAAAACGGTTGAAGAACTCAAACCATTCATCACGACCACGTGATAGGAATTATCACTCGCTAATTTTTGGCCTCCAATATCGCCACTCAAAATGGAGATATTAGTTCTGAAATTACGGTCAATCAAATTATCCTCCGTTCCCAAGAATCCTCCGTACACAAGCACATCGTTTGGAATGTTAAAAGAGACGGTTCTGTCGGAAGTATTAGTGGGTTTGTAAGTTCCCTTAGCCACCCAAACTTCCACGCCAGTCGTTGCAGCAGCCAATCCCGTTTGGAGATTACCGTAAGCCGTTGCCCACGAATTACCATTTTGAATAGGAGCGGCAATTTTAGTAATATCGACAAATATTCGGTTCACCACCGTTAGGGTTACGTCATTACTTTTAGCTGACAGACAAGTAATGGTATTGGCTGTTTGCTCACATTTAGTATAATATTGGGTCGTAACGGTTGGCGAAACGGGCATGGTCACGGAGCCATTATCCGAAGTTTGATACCATCGTAAGGTAAATGTTCCGAGAGTTCCCGTGCAACCCGTGGAGGTTAAAGTAATAGATTGACCACTATAAATTATTCCACCCGTTGCCACAGGCGTTGGTGGATTGAGAATGGTCAAAGTTACCACGTTAGATTTGGCACTCACAGCGGTTACGGAATTGAAAGTCTGTTCACATTTGGCGTAATAATCGGTGGAAACCAAAGGTGAAACGGGCATGGTTACCAAGACATTATCGGCATTTTGATACCATTTTAAAACAAACGTTCCGACTGCACCTGAACAACCCGTGGCCGTTAAAGTCGTGGCTGTTCCCAGACAATTAGTAGCTCCCGTTGCCACTGGAGGGTTTGGAGATAACACTGTTACAGTAATATCCGTAGAATTTCCAGAAATACAAGTAATTCCGTTCAAAGTCGTTTCACATTTTGCGTAATAATTGGTCGTTGCCGTGGGTGAAACGGGTATAACTGCCAAAGCATTATCGGAAGTTTGATACCATTTCAACACATCATTCACGCCCGAACAACCCGTTGCCGTGAGCGTGATACTTGCTCCAAAGATGATTTGGGTATTTGCCTGTGGCGTTGGAATTGTCACGACTGGATTAACGTTTACGGAAGTCGTTGCTGTACTCGTACAACCGTTCACATTAGTTACCAAAATTGTATAAGTCCCTGATATTGAAGTTGTTGATAATAGAATACTTGGACTTTGTGCCATTGAAGTGAACGTATTTGGTCCACTCCATAAATAAGAACCAACGCCTCCGCCTGTAAGATTCAAAGTAGTTCCCGAACAAATGGGTGAGTTATTGCTGGCAGTTGCCGTTGGAAGTGAATTGATGACTACTGCCGTTGTTGCCGTATTTGTACAACCATTTACATTGGTAACAGTTACCGTATAAGTTCCTGTTGCTAAAAGTGTTACACTGGCAATACTTGGATTTGTATCTGTTGCAGTGAATGTATTTGGTCCACTCCATGCGTAAGAAGTTCCACCGCCAGCATTTAGGTTCAAAGTATTCCCTGCACAAACGGGAGTGTTACTGCCAATGGTTGGTACTGGTCTTGGATCAACATTGACTGTGGTCGTTGCCGTGGTTGAACATCCTGTGGCAGTATTACTTGCCGTTATTGTATAAAGCTGTGCTGCACTTGGTGAAACCGTTACCGTTTGTCCTGATAAATTACCTGGATTCCAGACAAAATTATTGGCCACACAAGCCGTACTTAATTGTCCTCTGATTTCGCCACCTGGGAAACTGGCGTTATGAATATTGGCGTAATAAAGTCCCGCCAATAAATCCGTTTCTTGGGTCGTGGTCAGCGTTCCTATATAAGTGAAACTACCCGAAGTTGCTGATGGAACGCCTGAGAAACCAATCTGAACGGGGCCATTTACGCCAACTGCCCCTTTGTGAAGATGGGCAGCCGAGGCATTAGCGGTTAATCCATTGAAAGTGAAAGTCAATAATAATTGTTTGGTAACCTTATCGTATGTTCCAGAAACATTACCCGTTGCAGTTGAAGCATTAGCTGGTACTTCTGAAGCGCCACTGAGGGTGGTGTTAAAGGTTAGCAAATTACAAGTTGCCGTTAAAGATGCCGTTGAGCCTTCGCAAATGGTTTGATTAGCACCTGTATCTACTACTGGCAATGGATTCACCGTCACCGAAGTCGTAGCGGTTGAAGTACAGTTATTAGCATTGGTTACGGTTATTCTGTAAACTCCTGAGGATAAGATGGTTGCATTGGCAATCGTTGGACTTTGTGCGGTTGATGAATAGCCACTTGGTCCTGTCCACAGGTAAGTTCCAATTCCTCCACCTGTGAGAGCAACTGAATTTCCTGCACAAACTGGTGAGTTATTACTGGCGGTTGCCGTTGGTACTGCATTCACTGTTACTGCAACCGTCGCCGTGCTTGTACAACTACTGGTATTCGTTACTGTAATCGTATAAGTACCTGTTGCTGAAATAGTTGCGTTGCTTATCGTTGGACTTTGAGCCGTTGATGAATAACCATTTGGTCCCGCCCAAGCATACGTACCAATTCCTCCACCCGTAAGAGAAATATTATTCCCTGCACAAACAACTGGCATGCTACTACTTGCCGTTGCTGTTGGAATGGCATTTACTATTACTGCAACGGTTGCTGTACTTGAACAGTTAGTCGAATTAGTAACCGTAATTGTGTAAGTACCTGTTGATAAGGTTGTTGCGTTTACAATT
>NZ_CBABQS010000107.1:0-12072 GCF_964672035.1 Arcicella sp. | reverse complement strand
CACTATTGCTACTAAAAGATGGTTGGGCTGTTTGGGCTAATACTACTGTCCCGAAAAGTTGAGTATGTATAGTTGAAGGATTTCCAATTACTGTTGTATTTGAGCCATTTCCTACTGCTCCATAACCGATAACAACTTGGTTCGTTTGATTGTCGGCAAGTGGGTAAGCCTGATAGCCAATGAAAATCGAATTATTTGAAGTTGTATTTTGAGTACTACCACCTAAAATATATCTACCCGAAAAATAACCTAACGAAACATTATTAGCACCACCAGTAATAGATGATAATGCTCCACTTCCGAATGCTATGTTTTGCGAACCTGTTATATTTTTTTCAAGTGAATATTCCCCAAAGGAAGAATTGTTATTCGCAGTTGTACTCGACAATCCAGAAGAAGCCCCAAAATAGCTATTACTACTCCCTGTTGTATTACTTTGCCCTGCACCATTTCCAAAATAGCTATTATTATTACCTGTTGTAGTATTCAATCCCGACCTAAAACCAAGTAAACTATTACTATTCCCAGTTACCAATTTCCACCCACATTCAGACCCAATTAGGGTATTTCCTGCACCCGTTGTTACAACATTTCCAGAATAATTCCCATAGAATGAATTACTTGAACCAGTGGTTATTGCTGCTCCAGATACGTTCCCTATTGCTGTATTGTTAATCCCTGTCGTATTTCTGCTTCCTGCGCAAACACCTTGAAAAAGATTCGTTGGACTAAAAGAACTTCTAATTTCATTTACAGTAGTTCCGCTTGAGTTTTTTAATGTCAATAATGCTGAACTTAGTGCAATTGTTTTTACACTAATTACAATTGTTCCATCGAACGATGAACTTGGAGTAATAGACAATGTTCCTGTACTTGTTGTTAATATACCAATTGCTCCTGTCCCTGACAATCCCGTAGTATTAACCCCACCAAACCCTATGTCAAATGTTCCTGATGTACGGCCTGTAATTGTATAGGATATTTGATAATAGTTGCCACTTGAAGGAGCTAATGTATTACTTAATGCACTTGTGTTTCCCGTAGTGTGAACCCATCCCGAAAACGAACCTGTCCATCCTGTTGAAGTCCAATTGCTACTTGATAAAAGTTCTGAACCTAAAGGAGCTGAATCAGTTGAACTGTTTCCTTGAATAGTATTTGTAATATAAACGTTTGGATTAGTCGAATTATAAGGCGTATAACCAAGTGCATTCGTAACATTAGTACCCGTAATGCTTGTCAAATAATTACTATTATCGTAAGAAATTGTCCCTGCTACACTTTTTACAAAGCCAGAACCTCCATTGAGTAAATTTTGTTTCAAACCCAAAGCCGTTTGTTGGGCTGTTGAAACGGGTTTATTGACGTCCGAAGTATTATCAACATTTCCTAATCCTACCATCGTTGAGGTAATTCCCGAAACAAGACTGACTTTTGATGCTAATTGTGTATTTACATAGGTCAAGTCTGCTTTATTGTCAAGTCCTAATTGAATGGATAATACCTTGATTAACGTATCAATGCTTAGGTTTTTAGCCTTTAGCATAACAATTGGCAAGTTTGGGGCTGTTCTTTGGGTTACGTTGATAGGGCGTAAATCAAGGATTGAATTTCTAACTTCGCTGGAAGTAAAACGCCCCTGTGAATATGCTACAATGGGAATTAACCCAAAAAGTATTAATAATATTTTTCTCATCTTTTCTATGATAAATTAATTAATGGCAATGTTCTGACTGGTACAGTAATCGTTTCTACTGCTAAGTTTTTTACGGGCAATACAACGTATCCGTTTATGGTAGTTCCTGCTCCCAAGTCATCGACAAACAAATTAGTTACCTCTATTTCAAAGGTTACTAAATTAACCTGTCTGCCGGTGCTTGGCATGGTTGCTACAAGGTTTGCAATGTAAGTGCCAAACGGTAATACCAAGTCTCTTGCAACATCGTAAAAAATGGTAAATAAAGAACCATGCTCGTCTTCTAACTGAATACCATTTTCTTGCGGACTTCCACTTTGAAATATTCGTGAACAAACAATTTTTGATTGCGTTGTCGATGTTGCATTGATAATGGCAAATGACTCAGTCGCTTTATTCCAAACGGACAACTCTAAATCGTAGCTCGAAAAATCAAATGGGTTCGTTGTTCCATCTTGAATAAACTTAATGGGAATAAACCAAGATTCTTCGGGTCTATATTTAATAAAAACGGTGCTTGTTAGCCTAATTGATTGTCTGCATATTAGTTTGTCCCTCCTAATTTGATTAAGAAATAATGGTAATCTTTATTTGCATTTGGCAACGATGACAAAGCAGTATTTCTTTGTGAATAATCCGTTGTTTCCCACATATCAGCCGTTACCGTATAAGTGTAATTTTGACCGTTATACAAAACCTTTAAAATACATGAAGTTGCTTCTGTGTTTTCGGGTCTTGCTAAAAATCCGCCCCAATATCCATCAGGTGTAATAAATTGTCTTTGTGGAATATGAGTACTATTTAGTAAATAATCTTGGGCTTTATCTTTTACGTAGTTCGCTCCATTGTCATAACTAATCTCCGATTCCCACAGTAAGAATTTAGCAGTAGGTTTTAAATCCACAAATGATTTAGCTGTTGAGCCAAAAGTTTTGCGTTGATACAAAACATTGATAACCCCAAATACTCCATTATACCCATCTAAATTATGCCCTGCGTAGTTTCTATCCCATACCGTCCATTCGCAACCCGTCATAGCAGTAAAACCACCAATATCAAAGCTGTATTCTCGGTCAAATTGCTTGCCTGCTAAAGATGAATTGGTAATATTAAATCCGTATTCGTTGTACTCATTTAGTCCAATTGCCCCACGGTCGCAAGTAATTTTTGATTGAAGAAACACTTTACGACTATCTAACTTATTTTGAACAAACCATTTATTTATTTCCCCTGCATGAATCACCCCTGCAATGACGTGGTTTACATTTGGATTGGGGTAAAACTTGTTAGCAACCCTTGTATTACCAGAATTATTGTAAGTAAAAGTTTCACCCTGCTTAAAGGTTGCATCAGCATACGAACTAAGTTCAGCACTTGGCAACGCATTTTTATAGTCTAATATCGTCTTGCTCGTTAAACTTAATGTATTAGTTGGATTCCAATCATTTGAAAAGGGAACTGTATTTGTTTGAGGGCTTCCGCTTCCTCTGTTAGTCCCATCAGGATTTAGTTTATAAGCTGGATATCCAGACGTGCTTACATTAGTAGTTGGATAGTTTGATGGGTCGATATAAGTCACATTAAGCGGAGATGAATATTGTGAAAATATGTATCCTTGTGAGTTATTAGCCATTCCTTGCAAAAAGGCTAAATGCTTATTACTTCCATCTTGTCCTAATTCGTAACCCGTTTCAATATCGGCATTTGCTAATCCTACATTTACTTTCCCGTTTACTTTATCGCCCCACCCGTATTGAACCGCACTACTGGCATTTATTCCTTCATCGTATGCGTTTTGTAGAGTATAGTTATCCCAAACACTTACATTAGCCTGTCCATAAGTTGCCCATGCCTTCTGTTCAAAAGGAATAGCAGACGTAAATTCCGAAAATTGATACGGCTGTCCATTAGGTTTTAAACAATTCGGGTCGCTTGTGTTTGGATAGAAAAACGATAAGTAATCTACGCAACGTGTTCCATATCCACCATAAACCCCTTGGATTTGGTCGTACATAAATGGGATACCAACATCAGGCGTTTTTCTATTATTTGCTGAAAAATTACCGCCTTCTGCCTGCCAGGCTACTGCCCAATTAGGATAAGACTTTCCAATAATTGGGTCTATTGAATTAACAATTGAAATAGTTGGAAATAAGTGAGGGCTGTATTTCCCGTTTACCGTTTCAGTAGGAACTGATTTAATTGCATTGCTAAAAAATACTTGCCCTGTTCCGCTTCCATCGCCCGACTTTGCACCAATGTTGATATAATTTGAAGGCACGTTGCTGTTAATACAAGTAGCATAGTAATACGTCCCTCCAACAACGGATTGAACCGATAAACTGCCCGAATTGGTCGCATAAGCACTTGATTGTCCAGAAACATACCAATTGTAATTTCCGACACAACCCGTGGCTGTTAGTGTGATATTGTCGCCCCCAACTGGTGAAGCTGGATTAGAAGTAATTACAGGTGCTGAACCAGAAACAGTAAAGGCTTTTTGGGCCGAACCATTACATGAAATGCCGTCTAATTTAAAAATGTAATTTCCTGCGGATAATGTACCGCTTGAAATTGTTTGTGTGTTGGCTGTTGGCTGAACGGTTGATGACTTAATCACCGTTGAACCATTTAAGATTGTCCAATTGGTATTGGTGAAGTTGCTGGCATTGAAAGAAAAGGTAACATTACCGTTTGAATATACGGCACTGACTACCTCAAATAGTTGCGTTCCATTGTTACACGATAATAAATTTGTAATTGTGAAAGTAACCACATTTGATTTAACCGATTTATTCAGTCCATTTTCACATCTTGCAAAGTAAGAATCGGTGTTATAAGCCTGTACGTTTACCGTTGCACCTGCTGAAAAAGACAAAGCATCCGTATTCTTGTACCATTTGTTAGTATTAGGCGCTACGCATGAGGTTGTCGTTGATAAGGTAACTGATTGACCACTTGACGGACTGGCAACATTTGAAGCAATCACAGGTGGGTCAATGGTGATTGTAGAAGATGCAAAATTAACGATACCCCCTAATTGACCTTGGAAGCGTGCCGAAGCGATTACGTCCGTTTTAGCAGAAGCAACCCCTATGTATTTTTGATACTTTGTCCAACCGCTAAACACACCGCTAATCCTACCTAATTCTTGATAAACGGGCGTTAAGGTTAAATCCTTTGAAAAGTCTGCTACAATATCACTTCCCGTTTTGGTTAATCTAATCCAAACGGGTGTAGTAACATTGCTAACCGTTGCAAGGGTATTCATTACGCCCGATTTAACCGAACGTTGCTGTAAAATGATTGATGTTGGGGTGATGGCAACCGATACGCCTACCTCATTACGAGAGGTATCTTTTCTGAAACCGATAATGGCTTTGGCTTTGTTTGAATTTCCTAAGTTTTCAAAATCAGAAATAAAAGCCTTCCAAACTACGTTATTTGCTCTTTCATCAAAAGTCTGCAATCCGAACTTATCACGTCCTGATTCATAATCATTCTTTCCTGAGATTATCCAGTTGTCTTTGTAATTATGGATAAACTTTGTCCATGTTTCTAACTTACCCCCACCCGTTACCACTACCAAGGTATGTTCAAAAGTTTTTTGGACTTTACAATACTTCCCTTCCCCCTCAATATTTAAAAAATACGTTCCCGTGGGTAATGTTGAAAGGCTAATTGTAAAAGATTGGCTTGTGATACCCGTCTGGCTTAATAGCGGACTACCTACCGAAATTTGAGCATCGGTTAAATAAGACTTAATGCTGGTAACGTTTGAAAAGGAACTGTTTACAGAATAGCTATTCGTGCCGTTTAATTTATCAATGCTGATAATTGAGACATTACAGGCATCGTTTTTGGCTACGTGCGAAACAGTTCGCATATCAAAACACGTAGAAACGGTACTTGAAAAAGTTACGTAATACGTTCCTGTTATTAATGTTCCAAAGTCGATAATTTCTTTGTTTGATGTAGCGGTTGGCGTTGTTCCACTCTTTACAAGCGCTCCTGTATATGAACCTATCCGAACCTCGTAATTAAAGGGGTTAATCTGAGCATTTGGCGAGTACAAGGTAAATTCATGGATTGTTTGCGACCCCGCTTGTAACTGTTCCGATAGGATTGACAAAGTACAGTATTGAGATGAAGCCCCTACGGTTATCGTAGCCGTAGCTTGTCCTAAGACTGTGCCATTATTAACGGCTTCGTAAACAAAGCTAAATGAACCTTGTTGTGATGATGTAGTTACTTTTAAGCCCGTAAATTGGTCTTTAGTAACTACCAATCCACCCGTTAATGTTTGCCCTGCCTTTAATCGGCAATCCGTACCGATTGGCAAGTTTAAATCGTTCGATAAAACATCTATATAATCGTAATTTGAACCTGCAATTGTTTTAGTATCATTGTTGCAAACGACACTTTGAGATGCTATATTTTCAAATTTCCAATAATAATCTTTACTGGCATCTAACCGTTTATTGTTCCCAAAGTCAAAATAAATCGTAGCACTTGGGGCAATGTTTTGGGAGTATAATAGATTTGTTCCCGTAAAATCGTAAAGGGTTACCGCCTTCCACTGCGTTGATGAAAGATTCTTTAAGGCTACATTCAAAAGCCCTGCTTGATACCATCGTTGAGAACCAGGGTCGTATCCTTTTGGTGATAAAAACCAAAATCTTTGGGACGTGGCGACCTTTGAGGTATCTTTTTTATTTTGTTCAGAAAGTTGCCCACTCCCCGTTTCAGTAATTTCAACGTCGGCTACTGAAGTGATAAAGTAATTGCTTTGAGCCTCTGCATCCACAAAAGCCCAAAGGGTAATTAAAATAAGGATTAATAATTTTTTCATATTTTTTTTAGTCTTCACTCGATCCTGTTCCCGGCATTGGATTATCTGATTCATCACCCCCGCCAAAGTTGCTATTTTGATTTATGTATAATTCGATTGATTGTTTTCCTACGGTGGTGGATTGTCCTTTAATTCTTACATCAAAGAAATAAACACCTTCGTTCATTAAGTCAAACGTGTTGGTATTTTGCCAATTTGCTATTGTACCACTGTCAGTTAGGGAATAGCCAAACTCAAATAAGCTTATTGAATTACCGCCTGTTTCCGTGATGTTTATTGGCACTTTGAAATTATAGCCTTCGTTTGGCGTTGTTTGAAAGACTACAAAAACCACGTTACTGCTTAATTCACAATTGATATAACAGTTTCTAAAATCAACTTGACCCGTTACTTTGTTACGCCTAAAAAAGGTGAAATCCCCGTTTGTTGGCGTGAAAATTCCACTTCCCGAACTGTTAATTATGGATGTTGGGTATTTCCATTCAGATACATCACTTACCCTTCGATTATAATCTGGAAGTAATGCGTAATACCATGCTGAATCTTGGCTTATGTCTATGTTGGTAATTCGTAAGTATGGCATTTAGCAAACGGTTTCTATCGTAAATACTTCATCTTGGCATTCAATTTCTAATTCAAAAGCACTCGGCTCGCAAACATGACCTTCAAAATCGGCAATATATTTAGCTAAAGGCACATCGTTTGAATCAATGTAATATTCCTTTAATCGTCCTTTGGCAATGTCGCAACTAATCTCAAAAAGGGTTAATTTGTAAATGTCTTCCCGTAAATCGTAATCAAAAGGGGGCATAACCACAAACCGTTTATAAGCAAATTTTGAATAACCGCTAAAACTCAAAACGTCCCCTAATTTGATATTTCTTTTTGTTCTCATACTCCCTCTTACGATATTGCGATGAGAATAATAATTACTAACAATCCTTTGAGCAGTAAAACTTAATAGGTTGTTTGGTATTTGATTGCTTGAATCTTTCCACTGATTTGTTGCAATTTTTTTAAAAACATTTGAATTATCTGTGGTTTGTTTCTCAATCAAATACGATGATATTGTACTGCCTCCATTAAATCCGTCTCCGTTTAGGCTTGTCAAAGTATCGGGCTTATTTGATACTTTATTTAGGTTTGTATAGGAATGAACTTCTTTTACTTGTGTACTATTAATCTTTAAATTTGTGTATAGAATATTGTCTGGTACATTATCGTTAGTCAATGTTCCCCCTCTTAAAATAATCGTTAGTTTAATTTTTTCTGGGAACGCATCATAAGCAATATTCACGTTTATCGGAATGCTATAATTTAATTCCTGTGAGGTATTATTATTCCCTTGTGTTTCAAAAATTAATTGTGTTGCTATTAAATCAACTGTTGCGGTTGGCGAATCTATTTGGTCTTGAGCGTACCAAACTTTTTGAGATGGCACGTAGTAATATCTCTTTTTAATTTTTCCTCCGTCAAGTTCTACATCTGCATAAATAATGGCAATACCTTTTTTTGCAGTTGATGAAAAACTAATCGTTATATCTGTCTTATTAGGAACTTCAATTAGATTAGAAAATAGACCTGTTTCAATGTATTTGTAAAAATATGTATTTTTTAATTCCCTTTTTTTAGCTTCATTTATACTTGAATTATTATTTATTATCGAAACGTCTTTGTCTAAATCCCATACTTGATTATCCGTAAACATGTACGATTCTGACCCATTTTGAGATACACCATTGGTTACAACTATATTTTTTGCTGTCCAATTATTTCCAACATTTAATGATTCACCGTAAGCATATTCAATGTTTTGGTACTGATAAGGTCGTCTTGGCTCTCTGATAAATTCGTCAATGAGGAAATGCCAATGTTTAGGCGTTTCGCTGTCTGTTGGTCTTAGTATGCGTCTAATATTCTCTTTTTTAGTGGCTAAAAACTTAATATCCTTATCGTAATATTCTGACAAAACGGTGTCACTTAATAAATACGGTATTCTAAGAATATTCCAAACCCCCGAACGTTGTACTACGACTAATCCTAATGAGCGGAAAATTGACATCAATACTTCTTCGCAATTTTTAGATTTATTATCACTTGCATAGCACAAATAATCAGTAAAAACTTTTTCTAAAACTCTTTCGTCTTGGGTCTGTAAACTTGTCTCGTAAATATCATTGATAACCTTATACCCAAAATCTAATTCTGCTTTATCTAAACACGTTTTGATAAGACTTAAAATACTTACTTTTGTCCCTATGACTTTAAAAATTGGTATTTTCTTGTATATAAGTCCGTAAACTCCGTTTTCATATCCATATTCAAAAGCATACGTAAAACCTTCTTCCGTTGTTACGGTATTATTAATGGCAAGTGTATTATAGCCAAATTCTGCTTTATCATTAATTATCGCTTTATCGTCTTCGGAAACAAGCAAAGGGAAATTAGATAAATCACCAATGGCATCCGTGGCGGTTAGACTTAAAACGTAATTTGTTCTATATGCTGAATCGTGGCATAAATCTGGCACTACCCATCCTCTATAATATAATTCCCCATTTACATATTGGTCAAACCTTACTTGCCTTTCATAATCCGTAATAATATTTTCTAAGGATAAGTCTTGTTGTTCGTAAAACTGAATATTTAGACTACCCCCCCATATTGGATAAAAAATATCATCACTATTGTTGGAAGGATATTGAATTTTTAAAGGGTTTGCACTTCCAAAAATAATTCTGATTGGGGTACCCTCATAGTCTTGTCTCCAAATCTCGGTTCGTAAAATCTTGCCAAAATGTGATTTAGTTTCAAAAAAATATTGTAGTCCTAATGCCATTTATCTACTTCCGTAAGTTCTTGCTTTTTGTCTAATCGACTTGTCTAAACTATGCGACAAATCATTTCCATCAGCCGTTAATTTCCCCGTTAAATTGATTGTGAAAGTTTGGTTTTGATTCCCGCCACCACCGTACGCACTACCGCCCCCGTAAGAACTACTACCGCTTGAGTAGTTTTGAGCGTAAGAACTTGAAGCGCTCGTACTTCCGCTTGCACCACCGCTTGAAACAGATGACGATATTGCACCGCTTAATGCAGAAAGGGCAACGCCCGCTAAAATCATTCCTGGTCCTGAAGTAAATGGATTAGTTACAAGTGGCTCTAATAACAATAAGGCAACGCCCGCTTTTGCAAACATTTCACCCATTTGACCAAAGACGTTTCCAATTACACCCATAATAGCTTTCCCTGCATCTCCTATGCTTGCATTTCCTGCTATCATTGCACCAAAAACGTTCCCTAATCCTGAAAATGCACTGGCTGTGGCATCCTGTAATGATGATTGAATACCTGTATTAAGGCCTTCAAAAATGCCTTTCATTTTCTGCATTTTTGGCGACAATTGTCCCGCAAATGAATCAAACCTACCTGAAACCCCGCCCATTGATTGACCTAATTTGTCCGATAAACCCCCTAACGGATTAGGAATATTTAAGGCTGTTGATATATTCCTTGTCCCAACGCCCTCTAACCCACCGTCTGACTTAACAGCCGTACGCCCCTGCATTCCTTCACGAATAATTTTAGTTAAATTGGCTTCGTGTTCTTTTTCAAGGGCTTCTAAGATTTTATGTTTTGATGCGGTGCTGGCTTTTTCTTGATTGGCTTGTTTTACTTTTTCCTCGTAAGCCTGTTTTTCTTGTGCCAATTCACGGGCGTATTTTTGAGTAATTAAACTATTCTCAATTTTTAATGAATCAGATAGGAGTTTTTGCGTGTTTTTGTAAAATTCCGCTTGTGCTTTCTCTTGTGCCTTTAATTCTTCGTCAGTTAATGCTTTTGTTTTGGGAGGTGTAGGCGGTAATGTTCCATCTGCTTTAATGGTTCTTACCGCAACAAATTCAGAAAGTTTCTGTAAGGCTGTTTGCGTTTTTTGAATATTAGCATAAGCATCATTTACTTCATCATTAATTTGATTAGAGAATTGACCTTTTTTGATAAAAACACCCATTCCTGCAGAAATTTGCTTTCCTGATACCTCTTTTCTGTACTTTTCAGCTTTGGCGGTCGCTTCATCATAAGCATCTTTTTCATTAACCAATTGCTCGGATAACTTTGAGATTTTAGCTTCTGCTCCTTTAGTTACGGCATTCTCAAAAATAGACTTTGTATATTTCTTAATGGCTTCGTCTGCTTGTCCTGCTCTTACTGCTTCAATCGTTAAGCCTTCAAAGTATTTAGGGGAAATAGCAATCAACTGATTTAAAGCTGTTTGTTTTTCTTCAAGGCTTCTAATGTTACTTTTTATGATACTAACTAATGCACCTGTTTTTGAAATTTCTATTTCAAACGTTCCGTAATTAGCTTTTTTAACTTCGTTTAATTGATTTTCAGCATTTTGTAAATTGGATACCTCTTTTGTCGTTGAACCTAAGATTTTACTTAGTCCGTACATGGCACCCCCTAAAAGAACAATACCTGCAATAGCAAGTCCAATAGGGTTTAATAATAACATATTGCTAAAAAATCCAACTGCGGTAGATGCCTCGGCAAAGGAGATGGTAATAGCAGCGACAAATTCTGTCATTCCAAAAATACTTGTGGCAACAAACCCTTTTATGGCCGTTGCACCAATTAACATTGCGCCCCCTAATGAGGCAATTGCAGTGCTTATTCCACCAAGGGCAATTAATAAAGGTGGTACAATAACTAATAACCCCGCTGTGATACCGATAAACTTTTGAGTTTCTGGTGAAAGTCCTTCAAATGCGGTGGCTAACCCTGTTACGGAATTGCCAATATTATCAAAAATAGAAGTTAGTCCTAATGTTTTGCTTAACGATTCTCCTATCCGTCCAGTAGCGTTAAAAATAGAATCGACTACGTTTTCCATTGCGTTCTTGATTCCCGCACCGGCTTTGGGTAGTTTTTCAAGTTCCAACGTTATCTTTTCAATAACCTGTTTCCCTGTTACCCCTGTTTTTGCTATCGCTTCGGTATCAATTGTTCCAAAGGCTTTCATTAATGCACCGCCAACCTGTGGAGCGTACTCCTTAATTACCCTTAAATCCGCTCCAAATCCCGTAGTCTTACCGCTTAATTGCTGTAATTGTAAGGCAACTCCGTTTAATTCGTTCTTTCCTTTTCCAACCAACGCCAACGCATTTCCAAAGGCTAAAATTTCTCTTTTAGCATCGTCCGCACTAAACCCGACTGAACGCAAACCAATTGACATTCCGATGGCCTCTTTTAATCCAATGCCTGGCAGTTTGGCGAGTTGTACATATTCATTATACCGTGCTGTGGCGTATTCTGCTGACTTACCCACCCCGTACTGTTGTTCCTCAATGGATTTTAAACCCATTTTTAAAGATTCTAATCCACCGCCATTTTCTAATACTTGTTTAGTGAGTAATCCCAAAGGCACGGATAAACCAATACTTATTTTTTGCCCAACATTTGAGATACTATCTCCAAACGATTGTAAACGTGAATTAGCACCCGACACAAAAGATGATAACTG
>NZ_CBABQS010000106.1:0-12509 GCF_964672035.1 Arcicella sp. | reverse complement strand
AAAGCCGATATTTATCTCTAATCTATGCTAATAAACAGCTTTTTTACTTAAAAATGATATAAAAAGGTTAAAATACTTAGGAAGTTATCCATAAAAAAGACCTTAAAAAACATGCCATTTTTAAAATTATTCTACTCGTAAGTAATTATTTATCAACTAATTAAGTGTCTTTGGCGGGAAGTTAGCCTCAAATTTAAGTGAACCCCCAAAATTCAAAAATACTATTTTGCTATTAATATAATAGTAGCCACAAATAATTTTTCTCAATCCGAAAATTATATAAAATAAACAATTCAAAATATAAACGCTTGAATACAAGGTTATTAGTATCTTTGCGTTTTATTAATCTAATAATGAAATCACGTTTGACTCGCATATTTTGTTTGCTTATGGCAATGCAGGTACTTTTTATGAGTACGGGCTTTTCCATGATTGAACATTTTTGTAAGTTAAAAGGTAAGCAAACGTTCATTTTTTCCTCGCCTCCTAAGTGTTGTTTTAATAAAATAAAACACGAAAATAAATCAAGTAATCCGCTTTTGAAGAGAGCAAAGTGTTGTAATGAACAAACTACGCTTCTCAAGATAAATCCTAATGCTTCACAAGGGCATGAAATAGCACAAGAATTTCAAGCTCATCACTGGATTGATATTACTCCGAAGATATTGTTCTTTTCGACATGGGTGTCCCAAGCCGTTTCTTTCCAAGTTCCTCATTTTTACAGTCCCGCACCCCCACTTTCTGGGCGTAAACTTCTCGTATTTATCCAATCGTTTCTGATTTGATACAGTTTAATGAAATTGTGTTCAGTCTTTGTGTATTTGCATAAAGACTGAACACAATTTTATCCTAAACTGTATTTTTTATGTCTTTATTTATCGGAATGCCCATTTTTACGTGAAAATCCATTTTCGGTTTCAACGTCTTGCATTAGATAATCAAATGTATTTTACAGAAACAAGCATGATTTTATACATCAAAAATATGGTTTGCGACCGATGTAAAATGGTAGTGGCAGAGCTCTTTAAACAAATCAATATTGTACCCATCAGAATAGATTTGACCGAAATTGAGATTTCGGAAGAACTTACCGAAGAACAAGAAAGTACGCTCCGAGATAGTTTAGAGAAAGTTGGATTTGGATTAATGGATGATAAACGTGGTCAAATAATTGAGAAAATCAAAACCACCATTATTGAATTAGTCCAAGAACAGCCCGATGTTTTGCGGAAAATTAATCCATCTATGTACATTTCTGAAAAAGTTGGGAGAGAATATAAATACCTCACTACTTTATTTTCAGAAGTTGAAGGAAATACGATTGAACATTATTTGATTTACCAAAAAATCAAGAAAGTGAAGGAACTACTGATTTATGATGAACATTCTTTGAGTCAAATAGCGGACGCCTTACAGTATAAAAGTGTGCAACATCTTTCGATGCAATTCAAAAAAATAACGGGCTTAACACCGAGCCAATTTAAAGAATCAAAAAAGAGAGAATAAAATATCTAAAAATCAAATTATGAGATACTTACCCATGTTTTTTTTATTAAGTAGCCTTACCGTTTTTGCCCAAAAATCATTAACGGAGCAAGAAGCTATTGAAGCCGCCCTTAAAAATAGTGCTGCCCTGAGAGCTTCTGGTTTGGTAATTCGTCAGAATAACGAACTGTTGAAAAGTGCGAAAAATATAAAAAATCCTGATGTTATTATGGAAGGCCCTACTGGACTATTTTATACAATTGGCGTAACCCAAACGATGGATTATCCAACTGTTTACAAAAAGCAGAGTCTTTTACAAAAGCAACAAATCATCTTGTCAGAAAAAGAAAGAGGAGTTACTGAAAATGACATAAAATTTCGGGTGAAAAGCCAGTATTTGATTTTGCAATACAGTGAGTCATTGGTAAAATTATTCGGTGTTGAAGATAGTTTGTATGCCCAAATTTCGCAAAGTTCATCCCGTCAATTTGAGGCGGGACAAATTGATTATTTAGCAAAAACCTTTGCAGAAAGCCAGTTTGGGGAAGTTCGCAATAAATTGAATCAATCACAGGCGGACGTGCTGACCAATGTGAAACAATTGCAACAATTGATGGGGATTACGGATAATATCACCGCAACCACGCTTCAAAAAGAGGCAACTTTCTCCGCTGTAAATTTAGACGATAACGCTTTGGCAGAAAATCCGACCATTAGTGTCTTTAAACAATCCGAAATTATCAATAAAAATTTGATTGAATTAGAAAAAGCCAAGGCATTGCCAGGGTTAATAGTTGGCTATTTTAATCAAGGTTTGAGAGATACCCCCGCCTATCTAAGATTCAGAATTGGGGTAAGCGTTCCGCTTTGGCAGGGACAATATAAAAGCCGTATTAGGGCAGCCCAAACGGGTTTTGAAATTGCCCAAGAACGCACTAATGCTCAAAAACAAACCATTTCCGTTGATTTACAACAAGCCTTGGGAGATAATCAAAAATACCGACAAACCCTTGATTACTACGAAACGAAAGGTTTGAAACAATCTGAGGAAATTATTACGACCGCATCCAGACTTTTTAAGGCAGGGCAGAATGATTATGTGAGTTTTCTAAGAACGCTTAACGATGCTTATACGATAAGACAGCGATACATTGAAGCCCTACGCAACTATAACCAAACGCAACTAAACATTAATTATTTATTAGGAAACCAATGAAAAAGGCAATTCTAACATCCTTATTTTTCTTCTTTTTGGTAGTAGGAAACTATCAAAAAGTGAAGGCACACGGAGGCGAAGACCACGGGGCAGCAAAAACTCCAACTGGTGCAGCAAAGACCTATTTTTCGAGCCAAGCGGTTTCTGAAAAATATGAAATGATATTAAAATTTGAACCATTGGAAGCGGGTGAAATGGGTAAATTACGCCTATACATCAATGATTTTATCACAAATCGTCCGACTGAAAAGGCAATTTTAAAGATTTCAAGTCCCGAAGATGCCAACATTAAATTTGAAATAAAACCCAACGAAAAAGGTGTTTATGAGATTTTGGGCGTGTTTCCTACCAAAAAGAAATATTCTTTAACGGTTAGTATCAATGCTGATTCAGGTCCTGATTTATTTTCCTTACAAAATATTGTAATTGGAAAAGAATTACCGAAAGCCCATGCCGAAAGCGATAATGCTTTAACTACGCATTGGTACGAAAAACCTTATTTTTTGGTAGGTGCAGGGCTAATTATCGGAATGTTATTGATGTTTTTATTGAGTAAAATCAAAAACAAAAAAGCCGTCATTGCTTCCATAATTGTCATTTGTTTATTGCCAACTGCCAATTGGCAAAAAGCACTCGCTCACGGAGACGAAGGAGCGGGAAGTAGCACAGGGGCATTATCCAACGCTTTTGAAGTACCGAAAGAAACCCAATTTTTATTTGAGGTATTTACGCAACGCATTGGAAATGGCGAATTTACCGAAAGTCAAAAACTCTTTGGTACGGTGATGCCTTCGCAAAATGGACAAGCCTTAGTGCAAACCCCACAGACGGGCAAAATTGTTTCCCTTAATGCCAGAGTGGGGCAAAAAGTGAGTAAAGGGCAAACTTTGGCGGTAGTGGAACAAAATATTGATGCGTCAACCCAAGTGAGTTTTCAAGCGGAACGCAACAATTTAGAAGCTGAATTGCAAGCCGCCAAAAGAGAATACGACCGACTTAAAGGAATTGAGGATATTGCCGCTAAAAGGGATGTTTCCGAAGCTGAGGCACGTTACCAAAAGGCTCAACAAAATTTAAAAGTATTCAAAAATGTAGGGGCGGGCGGTAATGGTAGTTCAAAGAGAATTGCCTTAAAATCCCCCATTGGTGGTACAATTGGCAACTTTAACTTCTCTTTGGGTTCAACGGTTAATATTGGTGAAACCATTTTTACGGTAATCAATTTATCAAAAGTTTACATTGAAATTCAAGTGTATGACAAAGATGTAAATCTGGTGAACGGGGCTAAAAAGTTTACGGCAGAATGTAGCAATGATTCTCACAAAACGGCACAACTCAGATTAATTGCCCCTGCCCTCACAGTGAGTCCAACCAACCAATCGCAAAGAGTTTTATTTGAATTGGATAACCCCACGGGAGATTTTAAGATTGGCGAATTTGTCAATATCCGAGTTTTTGCTGGGCAACCCGTCCGAGGAATTACCATTCCAAGTTCAGCCATCAGTGAAATCAACGGTAAACCCGTAGTTTTTTTGAAGGATTCGCCCGAAGGTTTTAGTATTGCCTACGTCTCAACGGGCAATGATAATGGAGAATATACCATCATCAAAAAGGGGATTGAAGAAGGCGAAAGAGTTGTGACCAACGGAACTTATCAATTGAAAATGATTTATCAAAACCAATAATTATAATTCACAGATTAAACAATTTAGAAAATGAAATCAATCCAAATCCTTGCTACTTTTTGCTTAATCGTAGCAGTATCAACGAGTCATTGTTTTGCCCAAAAAGCCAAAGGCAAAAAAGAAGTTGTTTCGGCGGTTTACGTCTGTCCAATGCACCCAAATATGACGGGTAAAAAAGTCGATAAATGTTCAACGTGTGGCATGGCATTAATTCCAAAGAAAGCCCAAGCTAAAAAAGAGGTTGCCGCAGCCACTTACATTTGCCCCATGAAATGCGAAGGTTCAGCCAGTAACAAGCCAGGTGATTGCCCAAAATGCGGAATGAAATTAGTGGCAGCCAATGACAAAAAAGAAGGGCATAATCACAAATAAAACTCAAATATTAACAAACAAATTAAGATGAAAAAAGGAGTAAAGTTTTTAAGTTTAGTAACCCTGATGGGTACAAGTCTATTTTTAGGTTCATGCGGTAATGCCACTAAATCAGAAGGTTCAAAAGATTCTACGATGGCAAACATGGAGGGAATGGGAAAAACGGATGAACACAGTGGCGAACATACCTATGCCTGCCCGATGCACCCAGAAGTTACGGGCAAAGAGGGTGATAAATGTCCGAAGTGTGGAATGAAATTAGAACATAACGACAATGCAGGGAAAGGAAATGGCAATACGTATAAAATGGAGTTCAAGGCAAATCCTACCACCGTAGAAGCTGGAAAAGCTGCCATGTTATCGTTTACGCCCAAAATTGTAGGAAAAGAAACCGAAGCCGTGCCGTTGGATGTACACCACGAGAAGAAATTACACCTGATTGTGGTCTCAAAAGACCTTTCTTATTTTACGCATATTCACCCAGAATACAACGCATCGGGAAGTTATGATATTTCGGTTTTAGCGAAGGGAAAAGCCTATTCAAATGGGGCTGGACACAATGAAACGGTTTTTGAAAAAGGGGGAGATTATATGCTTTTTGCGGATTATTTCCCATCGGGCGGAAACAATCAATTGGAGAAAATTAACTTAAATGTGGGCGGAAGTGCTTATACGCCCGCTACTTATGCTACCCCAAGATTAGTTTCAACGGTGGACGGTTACACACTTACGCTGATGCCCGAAGGTGGTAAACTTGAAGTGGGTAAATTGGCTCACATTGAAGGGGTTTTAACCCAAAATGGCAAAGCAGTGGATGCCAGCACCCTTGAAAATTACTTAGGAGCAAAAGCTCACATGGTCGTTATTGGTGTGGAAGAAAAGCAATATCTACACGTTCACCCCGAAGTAGTAGATGGCAAATTTGACCTACACACCACGTTTGAAAAAGCGGGGGTATATCGTGGTTGGGTACAATTTCAATCTAACGGCAAAGTACATACGGCAGATTTTGTGATTGTAGTAAAATAAAATTTTGGTTGAAATACTAACCATATATATTGAACAAATACCAAGTAAAATGCTTAACAAACTCATCCAATTTTCACTTCATAACCGCTTATTTGTGGTAGCTTTTGCTGCCTTGATTATGGTTTATGGCGTAATTACGATTATCAACTTGCCCGTTGATGTACTGCCCGACTTAAACCGTCCGAGGGTAACAATATTCTTGGAATCTAATGGATTAGCTCCCGAAGAAATTGAAACACAAGTGATTTTACCCGTAGAAACTTCTTTGAATGGAGCTCCTGGGGTGGAAGTTGTGAGAAGTAGTGCAGCAATTGGCATCGGAATGGTGTTTGTTGAATTTGATTGGAAAACGGATGTGTATCGGGCAAGGCAGTTGGTGGCTGAAAAATTACAGACCGTCCAACTGCCCAACGGTATTACGTCCGTGATGGGTCCGATAAGTTCCGTGATGGGACAAATTATGTTAATTGGCGTGAGTAGTGATACCACCAGCCCCGCCGATTTACGCACCCTTGCCGACTTTACGATTCGTCGAAGACTAATGAGTATTAAAGGTGTGTCGCAAGTAATTCCCATCGGTGGCGAACGCAAGCAATATCAAGTATTAGTTTCGAGTGATAAATTAAGACAATTTAACCTCTCGCTTGATGATGTTGATAATGCTTTGCAATTAACTAACCAAAATACCACGGGTAACTTTTTTAACCGTTTTGGTTCGGAAGTGCTTATCAGAAACGTAGGCAGAGCCAATACCTTAGCCGATTTAGCCCAAACCGTTGTGGGTAATAAAGACGGTTTACCCGTGATACTTTCCCAAGTGGCAGACGTAAGATTTGGCTCTGCACTCAAACGGGGTGATGCCAGCATTAATGCCAAACCCGCTGTAATTTTAACCGTTGAAAAACAACCAGGTGCCAATACCGTTCAATTGACGGACGAGGTTGAAAAAGCCCTTTTGGAATTGCAAGCTACCCTACCCAAAGACGTAAAGCTAAATCCAAGAATTTTTCAACAAAAAAACTTTATTGTCAATTCCCTTAAAAACGTTGAAGAAGCCCTCAGAGACGGGTTTATTCTTGTAGTTATTATCCTATTTTTGTTTTTACTTAATTTCCGAACCACCATTATTACCCTCACTGCCATTCCTTTATCGTTGGTGATTTCGGCAATTGTTTTCAAGGCTTTTGATATTTCAATAAATACCTTAACGCTTGGCGGTTTAGCCATTGCCATTGGTGAATTGGTGGATGATGCCATTGTGGACGTGGAAAATGTTTTCCGCAGATTGAAAGAAAATAGTCTTTCCCCAACGCCACAGCCCATTTTGCAAGTTATTTACCACGCCAGTTCCGAAGTTAGAAATTCCATCGTTTATGCTACTATCATTGTAGTATTGGTATTTTTACCGCTGTTTTATATGCAAGGAATCGAAGGCAAAATCTTTGCCCCTTTGGGTATTGCTTACATCACATCCATCATTGCATCATTGGTGGTCTCGCTCACACTTACGCCAGCTTTATGCAGTTATTTTTTGACTAATATTAAAACCCACGAAGAAAAAGACAGTGTTTTAGTTCGTTTTCTGAAACGTCAAGATACTAAAATTCTGCATTGGGGTTTAGGAAGACCTAAATTTATCATTGGAGTTGCCATGATATTGATTGTTGCCGCCGCTGGAATTGTCCCTTTTTTCGGAACGGAATTTTTACCGCCTTTTAATGAAGGATCATTTACTGTAAATTTTTCAACTCCTGCGGGAACGTCTTTGGAAGAAAGCAATCGCATCGGAACGATGGGAGAAAAATTGATGCTGAGAGTGCCAGAAGTGGAATATGTGAGCCGCAGAACGGGACGGGCAGAGTTGGATGAACACGTGGAACCCGTGAGTAATTCAGAAATTGAAGTAGAATTGAAGCCCAATAATAAACGTACCAGAGATGAGATTTTGGCGGATATTAGAAAAGAATTAACCATTTTAAAAGGAGTTTCGGTAAATGTGGGACAACCTATCTCCCACCGACTCGACCATTTATTGTCGGGTGTTCGTTCGCAAGTTGCCATTAAACTTTTTGGACCAGATTTGAATGATTTACGTCTGAATGCAGGGAAAATCAAACAAGTAGTCAGTAGCGTTCAAGGGGCGGTGGATGTGCAAATTGAAAAGCAAGTACTTGTTCCTCAATTACTTATCAAAGTAAACCGAGAGGCTCTACAACGTTATGGCATACAAGCGGGTAAGGTTTCGGAAATCTTAGAGACTTTTTATAATGGTAAAGTGGAAGGACAAATTTTAGACGGTCAAAAAACTTTTGATATATTATTGAGAACCACCGATGAGGAACGAAGTAACATTGATAAAATCCGTAATACCCAAGTGAGTACCGCTAACGGAAATACCATTCCGTTGTATCAAATTGCCAGCATAGAATCTACCAATGCCATCAATTCGATTTACCACGAAAATACCCAACGAAGAATCGTAATTTCCTGCAATGTTCAAGGGCGGGATTTGGGAAGCACGGTGAAGGAAATTCAAGAAAAAATTGGCAAAGAAGTAAAATTGCCATCGGGTTTTTATATTCAATATGGTGGGCAATTTGAGAGCCAACAAGAAGCCTCAAAACTCATTGGCTTGCTGAGTATTTTTGCTTTGGCGGGTATATTCTTGGTTTTATACAGCCATTTTAAATCTTCCAGAATTGTTTTACAAATTATGTTAAATGTGCCTTTGGCGTTGATTGGAAGCGTTGTTGCGGTAATTTTAACGGGTGGAACGTTCTCCATTGCCACGTTAGTAGGTTTTATTACCCTCACGGGTATTGCCTCACGAAACGGCATTATGATGATTTCGCATTATATCCATTTGATTGAACAAGAAGGCGAAACGTTTTCGGCTCACATGATTATTAGAGGTTCGTTGGAAAGACTCGTTCCCGTTTTAATGACCGCCTTAGTGGCAGCATTGGCATTAATTCCGCTCACCTTAGACGCTCAGGCATCGGGAAAAGAAATATTGTATCCCGTGGCAACCGTTATTTTGGGTGGATTGATTTCAAGTACGCTTTTAGACATGATTGTTACGCCAGTGGTGTTTTATCAATTTGGCGAAAAGGCATTGGAAACGTACTTCAAAAATAAAAAGCAACAAGAATTTTAACCACAAAACAAGCCATGAAAAAAGTAGAATTTCATCGAAAAATTCGTAAAACCCACCGTTGGTTGGGTTTATTCTTAGGCATCCAGTTTTTGTTTTGGACGATTGGCGGTTTGTATTTCAGTTGGTCAAACATGGATGAAGTTCACGGCGACCATCAAAAAGCCCATATTCACCCGCTTTCGGCAGATATTCAATTGGTTAATCCGCAAGATATTATCCAAAAAATCAAGCAAAAAGATAGTGTTTCTTTTGTGTATGACATTCATTTGATTCAGATTTTGGATAAACCAGTCTATCAGATTAGTTATTCAAAAGGGCATGAAAGTAGCAAAAGTATTCAATTAGCGGATGCAAAAACGGGAGAACTACGCACTGCATTATCCGAAAAAGAAGCGGTTGAAATAGCCAAAAAAGCCTTTTCGGATGATGCCCAAGTAAAGCAAGTTGAATATTTAACCACCACCAACGGACACCACGAATACCGTGAACAACCTTTACCCGCTTTTGCCGTAACGTTTGAACACCCTTCCAACACAACGGTTTACGTGAGTTCAGCGTTAGGAACGGTTCAGAAGTTCAGAAATAACAAATGGCGAATCTTTGATTTCCTGTGGATGATGCACACGATGGATTACCAAACCCGTGATAATCTTTCCAATTGGTTGTTGAGAGCCTTTTCCATTTTTGGTTTATTTACCATTTCATCGGGCTTTATTTTATTTTTTGTCAGTCGTAAAAAATCAATCAAATAAATTAGTTAAATCATGAAAAAGACCATCGTATTAAACTTCCTTTTGGCACTTTCTGCCAGTGTTTTTGCTCAACACGAAAATCATCAACCCAAAGCCGATACAACCAAAGCGGCTGTAAAACCCAAAAGCCCAAAAATGTCGGCAATGGTAATGGTGGGCACGAATCATGTACATATTGATTATGGTTCACCGAGTGTGAGAGAGCGTAATATTTGGAACGGTTTAGTTGCCTACAATCAAGTGTGGTCATCGGGAGCTCACAAAGCTACTTGGATAGATTTTGGTCAAGATGTAATAATAGAAGGCAAACAAATTCCAAAAGGAAAATATGGATTTTTTACTATTCCAGACAAAGAAACGTGGACGTTGATTTTGAGTAAAACTTGGGATATGCACTTAGCGGATGATTATAAAGAAGAAAACGACATCATCAGAATCAAGGTGAAACCCCTCAAAAGCGATAAATTAGTGGAAGCCCTCACGTATGAAGTATTACCGACCAATGCCAACGAAGGCAAGATAAAATTGAGTTGGGAGTATTTGAGCGTTGAGCTTCCATTTAAAAATAAGTAGTTAAAACGGCTAATTTAACGCAACCATTTAGTATAATTTTGACGTATTCAATTTATATCTCATTTCGGTTTATTGATTTATAAATTCTCAGATTTATTACTTCAATAATCAAAAAAAGGTTATTAATATATAGTCATTATGAGATATTTTCATATAACATTTTGAAAATAAGTATGTTAGCATAATCATCAACTCTCTTTTAAATCTCAGAACATGAATAAAAATGAATTTCTCAAAAATTTAGGCTTCGGCACAGTTGCGTTAATTGCGGGTGAAAGCCTACTATCCTCTTGTATGGGCGGAATGGATATGGGAGAATCTGTTGCTCCAATCGTTTCCGATGGCGAGTTTATAAACGCTTTAAGAATCCCTGAAACAATATCGGGAACAAGCCCATTGATTGCCCAAAGTGTTCAAGATGAACTACTTACGGGTAAGAGAGTTGGAGTTCAAAGCTATCGAAACGGCATTTTAGGACCCACTTTTCGAGTACAAAAAGGTTCAACCGTGAACATTGCATTTCAAAACAAAATGGCTGAACATTCTAATGTGCATTGGCACGGATTGGTCGTACCTGCCAATATGGACGGTCATCCCGAGCGAATGATTATGCCTAATGAGAGTTTCAATTTTCAATTCCCCATCAATCAACAGGCTGGAATAAGCTGGTATCACCCCCACATTCACAAACTGACGGGTAAACAGGTCATGCAAGGTATGGCAGGACTGTTTATCGTGGAAAGCCCAGAAGAAAAAGCCTTAAACTTACCGAGTGGTAATTTCGAAATTCCCTTAATTATTCAAGATAAAAGATTGAATACTGATGGTAGTATTAAGTATAATCCAACGATGATGGAAGTTATGTCGGGTTATATGGGTGAAACTATTTTGGTAAATGGCACAACAAAACCTTATCTGAATGTGGCAACTCGTTTTTACAGGTTTAGAGTTTTGAACGGGTCTTCCGCTCGAATTTATAATTTGGCATTGAGCAACAAAGCGGATTTTTATGTGATTGGTTCGGACGGTAGTATTTTGCCACAACCTGAAAAAGTAAAATCTTTGATGCTAAGTTCGGGAGAGAGAGCCGATATTTTAATTGACTTTTCGACGATGAAAGTAGGAGAACAAGTTTATTTAACCAGCGAAACATTCTCAACGATGGGAACATCACAGGGGGCAGATTCTTTTAAAATTCTTGATTTTATCATAAAAAACCAAGAAACTGATACCTTCAAAATGCCATTTTCTTTGATTCCAGTTGACAAAATTACGGGTTCGAGCAAGACCAGAACATTTGCTCTGACAGGAGATATGATAAACATGAACGGTGGTATGCACAAAATCAACGGAAAAGTTTATGATGGTAATCGTATTGATGAAACCGTTAGTTTAGGAGCAACTGAAACTTGGGAATTCGATAATTCAACGGGAGATGAAGCCCATCCTATGCACATTCACGGAGTTGAATTTCAAGTTGTTTCACGTTCAGGTGGACGAAATGCCATTTTTCCACAGGAAAAAGGATGGAAAGATACTGTTTTGGTTGCCCCGAAAGAAAAAGTACAAGTTGTTATGAAATTTGGACAATCAGGAAAATTTGTTTTTCACTGTCATAATCTTGAACACGGTGACGATGGAATGATGCTAAATTTTGAAGTGAAGTAAAATGTTTGGCAGTAACAATCAGATAATTATGTAAAATTCATTACGAATTTTATAACAAGTAAAATGTTAATTTTTAGAACTTTACATCAAGTTTAAAGTTTAAGAACGGCATGATTTACTGGGATTCATGCCTGTGAATCATGCCGCTTTTTTTGTAAAAATCAATAAAAATGACCCATACATGGAGTGCATCAAAAAGTGTGGGGCAAATGATTTTTGATGTTCTTAACCTAAAAGCACATTAGGTTCAATAAGTAATCATAAACTGACTTTCTTGAAATAATAACTGCTTGCCCCACACTTTTTGATGCACTCCAATTACAAGACTTAGTTTATATTTACCCCAAATGGTGATTCCAGCCTATAAGGGGAGAGGCCACAGCCTTGGAGTGCATCAAAAAGTGTGGGGCAATTGATTTTTGGTGTCCTTAATTAAAAAATTATTGGGTTCAATTGCCTACCCTTAAATGATTCTCTAAAACATAAATCTGTTTGCCCCACACTTTTTGATGTACTTGATTAAAAAATTATTGGGTTCAATTGGCTAACTTAATATGATTCTTTAAAACACA